>JALUUN010000119.1 GCA_027021325.1 Planctomycetota bacterium | reverse complement strand
GGCGTTCTCGTTGTAGCGGCCGCCGTCCTCGATGTCCCGGATCATGGCTTCGTCGGAAGCAATCTCCTGCGCCAGTTCGGCGGCGCTGAGCTCGGCCTCGGAACGGAGCGCCCGGGTGAAGAGGGCCGGCCATTCCTCGCGGCTCAGAGCGGCGAAGTACTGGGCGATGGTGCGCGCCTCTTCCCGCGTCAGGCGGAAGCGCGGCATGCGCACCGACAGCCACGGCCGGAGGGTGTAGGGGTCCAGGAGGAACTCGGTCAGCCAGGGCGGACGGACCTTCTCCCCTTCCCGATAGAGGATGGGCGGCATCAGGGCGAAGGCCTCGAGGGGATCCCCGACGACACCCTGGTCCACGAAGTACCGCGACAGGCTGTCCATGATGCCGCCGCCCAGGCCCCGCTTCACCGGCCAGGGCTCGTCTTCGTTGTACTCCCAGAGGAGCTCGGCGACCATGCCGACCTCGCCGGAGCCGGACTCGTAGACGTTCATGTCCGGATCCTGCATCCAGAGCTGGAAGTAGGTGGCCTCTTCGTCCTCGTCCTCGAAGGTCACCAGGCCGTGGAGGTGGACCAGGGTTTCTTCGTCGAGCTCCGCCACCGCCTCGATCTCGTCCATGGTGAAGCGATGGCAGCCGTAGCAGTTCATCTGCCGCACCAGGTAGCTGCCGGCCTCGAGGATGCGCTCGACCTCGTCCGGCTGGGGCCGGGCCGGCGGCAGGATGGTGTTGGACTCGTCCTTCAGCCCCAGGAGGGCGGTGGTGATGGCTTCGACCTCGTCGGGCTCCAGCTTGAAGTCGGGCATGCGCAGACGGTCCAGGGGAGCAACCTGCAGGCCACGGTCGAAGCGCCGGGGGTTGCTGAGCTTGAGCCTGGCGAAGGCGAAGCGGGAGGGGCTCACCGCCTCATCCTCGAAGTGGCCGGGCAGATGCTCGTCGAAGAGCTCGAAGGCCAGCTGGTGGACGTTCTTGTTGCCCCAGTCGGTCAGTTCGGTGCCGATGGGCATGCCCTTCTCGAAGCCGGCGATGTCGTGGCAGCTGTAGCAGCCCTGCCGGGCGACCCAGCGGCGTCCGACCTCGGTCAGGACGCGCTCGGTTCCGCCCTCCTGCTTCCACTGGGCGAGGATCTCCTGGCTGCGCTGGAAGGTCTCCAGGCGCTGCAGGAAGGCCAGGGCCTGTTCGTCCAGGACCCTTTCGTCCACCGCGACCTCGAGCGGCTCCCAGGACTCGGCCTTCAAGGAGGCCAGGTAGCGGGCGATGTGGGCGGCCTGTTCCGGCTCCAAGCGCAGGTCCGGCATGCGCGTCTCCGGCCACCAGGAGCTGGGGTCGAGGATCCAGTGGTAGAGCCACTCCTCGCGGACCTTGCTGCCGATGCCGGCCAGATCCGGACCGAAGTCGCTGTACTCGTGGGCCTCGCTGTCCGGACTCACGTGGCAGGCCGTGCAACCGGCGGTGAGGAACAGCTCCCGCCCCTTGTCCACATCGGCCTGGGCAGCGAGCTCGGCGGGGATCGGCTCCATCTCTTCGCCGCTCGAGTTCCTCCAGAGGAAGGTCTGGATGGCGGCGATGGCGGTGTCGTCCCATTCCTTGCTGACCCGGTTCTCCAGATGGAAGACCTGGGGCATGCGCGTCGAGGGCCGGTACTGGTGCGGATCGGCGATCCAACTCCGCGCCCACTCGGGAGCAACCTTTCCGGCGATGTTCTCCAGGGTCGGGCCGCGCTTGCGGGTCTCACGGAAGCCCTTGATCTGGTGGCAGGAATAGCAACCGTACTCCTCGATCAGGTCCAGGCCGCGAGTGAGCCTGGGCGCCGCCTCGCGGATGCTTTCCAGGGTCCCCCCCAGCTGGTGGCAGGAGTAGCAGCCGGCCTCGGTGTACTGGAGCGGGTACATCGGCCACTCCCACAGATGCCAGTGCTCCCAGCCGAGGCGTTCGTGCCAGTCGGCTTCCTGCTCCTCGTTCTGCGGTGTGTGCACGGCACGCGTGAAGTCGAGGGTCTCCGCGGCGCCCTCATGGCAGGCCGTGCAGCCGAAGGATTCGATGGGATGCGGTGAGTCGGGGGCCAGGAACAGGTCCAGGCGCGGGTGGGTCGCCAGGGGCATGGGCGCATCTTCGAAGCCGGGCTGGTCGGCGCCCACATGGCAGCTGGAACACATGTCCACGCGCTGCACGGTCAGGAAGTTGTAGTTCTTGCGCAGGTTCGGGAGGACCTGCTTGCGGACCTTGGTGACCGGCGCCACGAAGTCCAGGAGCGGAGCGTCCCGCAGCTTGTTGAAGGTACTGTCGGCCAGGTCCCGGAGCCGAGTCTGGATGCGGTCGAGCTCGCGCCGGGCGGCCTTGAGCTGCCGCTCCAGTTCGTCGCGCTCGGTGGTCAGCCGTTCGAGCTCCGCCTCGAGGCGGTTCACCTCGGCCTGCGCCTCCTCCTCGGCAAGGCGCGCTTCTTCGAGCTCCTTCTCGGCCTTCTCGTAGGTCTGCTGCTGGGCCTGGATCTCCTCGGGATCCTGGCTCATGGCCTTCACACGGTTGAGGACGAAACGCTCCCAGTTGGCGACCGCTTTGGCGATCTTGTGATCCGTGATCGCCCGGTAGAGATCGCCCCGGGCCTGCTTCAGCTCCTCCTGGAGCTCCAGGTATCGTGCGTCGTCCTCGAGCTGCTGCTCCAGGCTCCCGATCTGCTGCTCGAGCTCCTGGATGCGCTGCATCTCCTCTTCGTTGGCCTGCAGGGCGGCGAGCTCCGCCTGGACCTGCTGCCGCTCCAGCTCCCGGAACCGGCGCGGGTACTCCTTCCAGGGCCGGTCCCAGTCGGCCAGGACCATCCAGACGGCCGCGACCAGGGTCAGGGCCGCAGTCAGAAGGAAGACCTGGTGGAGCCTTCGGAGGTTGTAGTGGGTATCGCCTCGTTCTGCCACGGTTCCAGGCTCCTCAGATGTTCAGGAAGAACTCGTTGATGTGGACGAGGTACTTGAGGTTGAAGGCCCAGCGCAACAGCATCTTGATGGGCAACAGCGCCATGAAGAGGAACAGCTGGGACATCACCTGGTACCGGGCGAAACCGATCTCGATGTACATCCTCCGGAACACCGTCTTCGCCAGGACGATGGGCAGGATGCCGAAGTAGGCCAGAAGCAGGAGGATCCCCGGAAGCTCGCGGATCAGCCAGAAATCCGGGAGCGGCTGCCGGAGGCCGTAGACCCAGAACAGCTCGGAGAGGTCCACGTTGATCAGCGGCTCGAGCTTGCCCGGGTTCCAGTACTCGAAGGGGCCGAAGAAGGCCCAGTTGGGGCCGCGCAGGAAGGTCCCCAGGATGACCAGGGACACCCACAGGACGATGAAGCCGAACTGGAAGGTGAGGATCGCGAACGGCCGCTCCTCGAAGGTGTAGTAGCCGTTGCCCTTGGGATTGCGATCGATGTACGGAATCGCCTGCAGGCCGACGATGATGAGACTCGGGAAGACCACCCCCGCGAGCCACGGGTCGAAGTAGACGAGCATCTCCTGCAGGCCCAGGAAGTACCAGGGTGCCTTCGCCGGGTTCGGCGAGACGGCCGGGGCGGCAGGCTCTTCCAGCGGCGCCTTCAAGTAGATGGACCAGACCACCAGGATCACCCCGACCACCAGGAGGCAGATCAGCTCGCTGAAGACCAGATCCGGCCAGGTGAAGACCTTCTGGCGTGCGACCTGTTCCTCCAGGTTGGGTTCACCGCGTTTACGCAGCTCGTCGTTGATCACCGCCCGCCGCAGGGACAGCCAGGTGAAGAACGCCACCAGCACCAGCATGAAGGCGATCGGGACGTTGTCCGGCTTCAGGGCGATGAGGGCGAAGTTGTGATCGCTCAGGCCGGCGAAGAAGAACAGGACGCCGCCGGCCATGAAACCGGCGAAGACGGCAGGCTTCGTCAGCGTCTTGCGGAAGCCGTAGTAGCTGAACAGCAGCCCGACCGTCAACAGGAAGTACAGCCGGGGATCGCCGAGGGCGTTGGCGATGCTCTTGATCGACTCAGGCACGGGACTCTCCTGGTTCTCCTGGGGGCCGAGGGATCAGAGCGGGCCGCTGATGCCGCCGTCCTTGCGCACCCTCCAGAAGTGGATGGCGATCAGGAAGGCGACGGCCAGGGGGATGCCCACGCAGTGGAGGACGTAGAAGCGGAGGAGGGTCGCCTCGCCGACGAAGCGGCCGGCGATGAGGGCGAATCTCGCGTCGTTGCCGGCGTGCACCAGCTGCACGCCATCCCAGGTCAGGTTGCCGGCAAAGGGGCCCTCATGGCCCAGGATCGGTGTCGCCCGGGCCATGTTCGAACCCACGGTGATCGCCCAGATGGCGAGTTGGTCCCAGGGCAGGAGGTAGCCCGTGAAGGACAGCAGCAGGGTCAGGACCAGCAGGATGACACCGACGTTCCAGTTGAACTCCCGCGGCGGCTTGTAGGAGCCGGTGAGGAACACCCGGTACATGTGCAGCCACACCGTGATGACCATGGCGTGGGCGCCCCAGCGGTGGATCTCCCGCATGATCCCCAGGGGGACGTGGGCGTTGAGAGCCTGGATGTCGGCGTAGGCGAACTCCGCCACCGGCCGGTAATAGAACATCAAGAGCAGGCCGGTGATCGCCTCGACGAAGAACAGGAAGAAGGTCACGCCGCCCATGCACCAGGTGTAGGAGAGGCGCACGCCCGACCGGCGCAGCTTCACCGGGTGCAGGTGCAGGAAGAAGTTGGACAGCACCGCCAGCGTCCGGTTCCGGGTGGTCACGGGCGGCCCGTGCCGGAAGATGGAACGCCAGACCTGGCTGGTCCGGATCGACTCCAGGAGCTTGTTCAAGGCTGGACTCGCGGGGAGGTGCGGGACGGAGGGTGGGGGCCGGGCAGGGCGAACGGGGAACAGGCCCGGCAGGGACTCAAGCGGTGTACTCGAGGAAGGATCCGGGCAGGCCCCACTGGCCCTTCTCCTGGCGGAAGACCCGGGTCTTGTCGATGACGATCTGGCCGTCCGGACCGAGTTCGATGCCGAAGCGCTCCAGGGGCCGCGGCGCGGGCCCTTCCACGTTGACGCCGCTCATGACGAAGCCGCTTCCATGGCAGGGGCACTTGAACTTGCGGTCGGCGGCCAGCCAGTTCGGGGTGCAGCCGAGGTGGGTGCAGACCGTGGACAGGGCGTAGAAGCCGTCCTTGATCCGGACAATCCAGACGCCGTACTTCGCCTTGAAACGCTCGTCCACGACGTCCACGGCGTACTCCGAGGGGTAGCCGGCGCGGAAGGTCTGCACCGGCTCGTAGAGGACGTTCGGGAACAGGAAGCGGACCATGCCGGCGAGGAGGCCGGCGCTGGCACCCGTGAAGGCCACCCAGCCGAGACCGAGGACGGAGAAGAACCCCCTCCGCGACGGCTTGTAGGGGTGCAGCGGCTCCTCGTTCTCCCGGGCTTGCTCTTCGGCCTTGGCCATGACCTTGGTGCTGGAACCTATCCGGCGAGGGTCGCCGGGGATGCGCAGGAATCCCGTGCCTGGACGGTGGAGGCCGGAATCAGGGCGCGCCAGTGTAGGTCCGCCCCGGAGCCACGGCAAACCTGCGCCAACCGGCCTCGCCCGGTGCTCCGCCCCAGGGCCGCAGCCGGCGCCACCGCCTCAGGAACCCGCCGCGGGAAGGCCCTCGGCCGCCCCCCAGCCGGCCTTCGGATCCCGGTCCAGCCAGCGCATGGCCAGGCTCAGGAGCGCCGGCGGAACCCGGTCGTCCTCCAGGAGGGCACGCACCCGTGGCTCGGCCTCCTCGGCCCCCAGGGAGGCCAGGGCAAAGAGGGCGTAACCGAGGTGCTCCCAGGCGCTCGTGGGGTCCCGATAACCCTCATACGAATCCGGGTTTAGCATACCGAGCAGGACCGCCAGGCCGCCCCGGTCCCCCTGGCGGGCCAGGGCCAGGGCGGCGTTGCGCCGCACCTCGCGGTCGGCATCCTCCAGGGCCGCGTACAGCAAGCGGCGGGACGCCTCTCCAGGCACCGCTCCCAGCGCCCAGGCGGAGGCGGCGCGCAGGCCCCGATCCGGATCCTCCAGGAGTTCGCCGAGGACCGGAAGCCCCCCGGGGTCGCCCAGGCGGCCCAGGCACAGGATCCCGTTCGTCAGGGGATTCAGGTGCTGGATCTCGACGAGGCCGAGGCTCTCCAGCGGCGTCGAGGGCTCCACCTCTCCCCCGCCGGTCCGGGCCTCTTCGATCATGCGCAGGACCCGGTCCAGGGCCAGGTCCGAGTGCATCATGGTGAGGCACAGGGCGAGAGCGGTCCGCACCCGGGCGTCCTCCGGGCCGGTCTGGTCGAAGACCGCCGCCAGACGCCGGTCGAAGTCCTCGGGAAGCTCCGCGAGCCTGCCATCGGACTCCAGTTCCTGCATGCTCGTCAGGAGTCCGTAGAAGGCCTGGTTCCGCTCGTTGACCCCGCCGGCGACGAGGTCGTCCAGGTACTCCACCGGGCCGCGGTCCTCGGCCATCATCCAGGTCATGAAGCCGTAGAGGAGGACCGCCGCCAGGACCAGCCCCAGGGGAACGAGGAACAAAGGCCCCAGGAGGCCGCCGCGGGGCGCGGGCGGCGGGCCTTCCCCCGGTTCCTCGAGGCGAAAGGTCTCGAGGTCGGGCGCCAAGGAGTCTTCGGAGGAGTGCGTATCCGCGGTTTCCATGCCGTGGCCGGGGCTCGGGAACCCGGGATTCTAACCCCGGACCCCGGCCTCGACCTCGGCCAGGGCTGCAAGGGACCGCTCCAGGGCAGCGCGCGCACGGGGCAGCTCCCGGAAGGCCTCGCCGGGGAAGCCGTCCGTGGCCATGCTCCAGGCCCGGGCCGTGAGCCGCTCGGCCGAGGCGAAGCCGTCCCAGATGCGGGCGTAGGCAGCGAAGCCCAGACGGAGCATCCAGTCCTCCGAGGCATCCGAGATCTCCAGGAAGGGCCCCTTCTGGATCTCGTCGAGGCGCTCGCGGAGGGGACCGGCCTCCAGCGGATGGGCTTCGAGCTCGAGGGCCTCCAGGGCCTCCCGGGCCTGCTCCAGACGGGAACGCAGGTCCGAGAGCTCCCCCGCCGCCCTTCCGGACACCGAGACTCCCGCCTGGAGGCGCTGCTGCCGGGCCAGGAAGCCGCCAGCCCCGAGGAGCAGGAGCCCGATCACGAAAAGGGAGCTCGCACCCGGCTCGCGGCCACCGGCCTCCTCGCCCCCGACGGCCCGCGCCTCCCGGATCCGGGCCAGTTCCCGCTCCAGGCGCTCCAGGCGCCGGGCCTGGGCGACGGCCAGGTCGAAATGGCCGGCCAGCTCTCGGATCCGGTCCTCGGACAGCCCGCCAGCCAGCGTCTCGCGCAGGCGCAGGAGACGGGCGCTTTCGTCCTCACCCTCGCGGAGCGCCCAGCCGAGTCCCTGGAGCCAGACCGCGGCCTCCTGCCGCGGGGGCACGACCTCCCCGGCCGCCTCGGCCATCTCGGCGAGCAGGTGCAGGAGCCGCTCCGTCGTCTCCGCGGTCTCTCCGGCGAGACGCTCCTCGCCCCGGTCCAGGACCCCGGCCGGATCGTGGAAACCAGCGGCGCCGAGGGCCGCGAGAACCACCCCCAGGGGAATCAGAAAGCGGGTGAGGAGCTTCATCCCAGGCTCAACAGGACCTTCTGGAGGGCGTCGGAGATCCCGACCAGGGCGTCGCCGACGATCAGGCCGGCGGCCAGGGGCACGCCGTTCTCCTCGCTCCAGCGGCGTCCCTTCCAGCGCGCCAGGACCAGGCTGAGGATGCCGCCGAGACCGAAGACGATCATGTAGTCGAAGGGCAGGTAGAGGCTGAGTCCGACCATGACCCCCAGCCCCGGGCTGACCAGGAGGGAGACCACGAGGCCAAGGACCGCTCCCCCCACGTACTTGCCGAGGGGGACGTCCCCGGACTGGACGATCTGGATGGCCGACTGCAGGGCACCCGCCTGGGGCGCGCCCAGGGCCGGGATTCCGGGACGCAGCCGGTCCTGGGTGCCGCCGGCGGCGAGGTACTCGGCCACGGTTCCGGCCTCGACCTGACGCTCGTAGACGATGCGCGCCTGATCCGGACCGAAGCCGTAGGCGCGCCAGAGCAGCAGGACCGCCGCCAGGGCGATCCCGGGCCCGATCCAGCAGGTGAGGATCTGGGCGATCTGCTGGCGATAGGGGCGGCTGCCCACGAGGTGGCCGGTCTTGAGGTCGGCCATCATGTCCGCGCACATGGAGGTGGCAACGCAGACCGACGCGCCCAGGGTGACGGCCGGAATCACGTACTCGTCGCCCGTCCCCATGATGCCCATCATGATGGCGATGGCGATCAAGGCCAGGCCGCTGAGCGGCGACCAGTCCGTGCGGCCCGTGGTCTGGGCAACCACGAGGCCGGCGAGGGCCAGCCAGGCGCCGCCCGCCAGAGTCACGAGCAGGGCCGTCCCCCAGCCCAGGTGCTCGCCACCGCTGAGCTTCGCCGCGAGGAACAGCATGGCGAGGCCGAGGACCAGGCCGCCCCCCAGGATCGGCGGCGCCACCTCCTCGGGCTCGCCGCCGGCCTCCGGCGGCGTGCGCAGACTGGCCAGGGCGGCGCGCAAGGCGGGAGCGGCGATCAGGATGCCGGCCACGGCACCGCCGAGGATCATGCCGATGCCCACGTGGCGGCTCGTGAAGTGCGAGAAGGCGGCCGTGAACTCCTCGGCCAGGTCAAAGTCGCGGCTGGCAAGGCCGAAGTCGGAGAAACCCGCCGGCACCCAGCCCAGGGCGATGCAGAGAGGGATCAGGATCCAGTAGTTGAGGATCGTCCCGTACAGGACCGCGAGCCCGCCGCGGCCGGCGAGGAAACCCGCGCCCAGGCTGAGCGGACTCACGGCCAGGGTCAGGCGAAAGGCAGCCGGGAGGTCCAGCCAGGATCCAGCCGGGAGGGTGTCGGCAAGGGCCGGCGGGCCGAACCAGTCCTTGGTCAGGGCCACGACCCCCGCACTCAGGAGGACTCCGCTCAGGAGCAGGACGGACTTGCGGATACCGGCCCCGGGCGACTTCAGGATCGTGGCGACGGCGACCCCCTCGGGGAAGCGCAGGCGCTCGTACTCGATGATCTGTTTGCGCAGCGGGATGATGAGCATCACCCCCAGCGTCGAGCCGGCAACGCAGGCCAGGACCAGGGCCGGGATGTGGATCTCCTGTTCCCGCCCCAGGAGGAACAGGACCGGCACCGTGAAGATCACCCCGGCGTTGACCGTGTTCACCGCACTGGCCACGGTCTGGAAGACGTTGACCTCCAGGATCGTTCCGCGCCGCAGCAGCCCCCGCAGGAGGCCGAAGCCGAGGACCGCGGCCACGGTGGAGCCGACGATCGTGAAGCCGATCTGCAGACCGGCGTAGACGATCCCCATGTTCAGGACCGCCCCCACCAGCACCCCCAGGAGAAGGCTCGCCGGCGTCAGTTCCCGGTAGCGGCTGGAGGTGTGCCTGGCCATGACCCTGCCCGGCGCGGCGGCGCCGGCGCGCCCAAGGTTAGCCGCGCCGCCCGCTGCCCTCCCCCGCGAAAGCGGACGCCGCCAGGAGACGCCCGAGGAGCCGCAGGGCGCAGGCCCGCAGGCGCTCGCGCTCCCGGGCCAGGGCCAGGCGGCGCTCCGCCAGCCACAGCGGAAGGGTGTCGGCAGGCGGCTCCGGCGCCGGCTCCAGAACCGGCAGGCGCTCCAGCGCCAGCCCCGCCTGCTCCCACAGCGGCCGCAGGGAAGCGGGGATCCGGGCGGCGGCGGGCTCCTCGTCCCCGGGCGGGCAGGGCAGGGCCGGAAGTCCCCCGAGATCCTCGCTGGCGAGGCCCGCCAGGGCGGCGAGGGCCGCCGTCTCCAGGGCCAGGGCCTCGTGCGCCTCGGCGAGGGCCCGGCGGCCCTCGTCGAGGGCCTCCCGGAGGCGGCGCTCCCGGACCTGGAGCACGGCCGAGACGGCCACCTCCGCCTCCGGCCGGGCACGCAGCCAGGACTGGAGGAGGCGCTCCTCCCCCTCGAGAGTGCGGATCCAGGCTCGCAGTCCCAGGCAGGCGGACCAGGACCGGGCCAGAGCTTCGACGGCGGAGTGCGGAGGGGCCAGGAGGCCGAGGAAGGCCGAGGCCGGCGGCAGGGCCCCGCCCTCCTCCGGGAGGCGCTCGAGAAGCCGCTCGAAGGTCCAGGCGCGGGCCCGGATCAGAGGCGGAACCGGGGCGGAGGGCGGCACAGCGGCTTCGGCGGCCGGGTTCGACTCCACCGAAGGCAGACGCAACGGCCTCCAGCCGGGCGGGACGGGGCCACTGCGGCCGAAGCGCGCTCCGGGCTGCAGGGAAGGACGGGAGGGAGGCACATCCCAGAACGCCCTTCCCTGGCAACCGAGCAGCAGAAGGAAGAGCAGGACCTGCAGGCGGCGCATGGCGCCCTGGAGGCTACCAGGGGCCGCCCCGGGAACGAAGACGGCCCCGGGACCGGAGTCCCGGGGCCGCACAGCGGCCGAGGAACGAGGCCGTGTGGATCAGAAGGTCACCTGCATCCGGCACTGGACGATCATCGTGTTGTCCACGTTGTCCAGGTCGGCGTTGATGGCCTCGAGCATCACCTTGGTGTTGCTCGTCAGGTACCAGTTGACGCCGACGCCGATGTCGTTCAGCTCACCGTCGTTGGTATCGGTGAAGTCGAGGTTGCTGTAGCGAGCCTTCACTTCCCAGGCACCGCAGGCCTCGTCTTCGCTCCACATCGGGTTGTTCGGCTTGACCCGGCCGAAGGCACCCCTCTTCGCATCGTAGGCCTTGTGGTCCTCGGTCAGGAAGAAGGAACCCTGGACGTAGAAGCCGTTGAAGGTCGGGTCGGACATGGAGGTCGAGCTGACGTCCATCTGGATGAACTCGCCCTGGAGGCTGAACTGGCCCAGCACCCAGGCCGCCTCGAAGCCGAGAAGGGTGGCGTCCTCGGCATCGGTGATCGGGGTGGTCGCCAGGAAACTCGGGGCGATGTGGGACTCCGGCCGCTGGCTCAAGCTCAAGGTGTCGCCGGCCGGGCTGCGGAAGCTGGCGCTGATGCCGACGTGCAGGAGATCCTGGCCGTCGTCCTGGTTCCAGGGCGTCCAGGTGACACGGCCGGTGGCGTTCCACTCGGCGTCGGCGCCGAGGGCGTCCCCGTAGCTGTTGGAGTCGCGGAACAGACCCGCGGCCCAGGTCCAGCCATCAGGAGCCCCGTGCACCATGACCCCCGTGCTCCGCGCCGGAGCGAAGACGTTGGCCAGGGAACGCTCCATGAAATCGATGTAGTTGGAGCTCGTGATCTCCTCGAGGCTGAAGGGCTCCTTGAACTGGCCGAAGCGGACGTTCACGTCGTAGCCGGTCAGCCCCAGGTACGCGTCCTTGAAATCGGCGTCGCCGCCGGCGAAGTCGTACTGGACCTTGTACTCGAGGTGGTCCTGGATCTCCCCCGAGAAGTAGATCCGGGAGCGCCGGAACTCCGAGCCGTCCTCCAGAGGCGTGCCGAGAGCCGACTCCAGAGCGCTGTTGTTGCCGATGTAGGCAACGTCGTGCTGGATGCGGCCGCCGATCTTGCCCTCGACGCCGCTCGCCTTGTAACGGAGGCCGTCCTTCCAGGTCCAGCTGAGTCCGGTGCCCTGGAACAGTGTGGGCTCCAGGTCGGGGTCCCCGCCGGACCCGGGGTCGCCGCCGCCTCCCAGGAGGAGGACGGGACCCAGGATGAGTGCGTGGGTGAACATGGTGAGGTCTTCTCCTTGCCGTGATTCAGGTTCCCTCCCGAGGGGTTCTCGGCGGGATCAGGACCGCGGATGGTAGAGGCGCGCCCCCCGCGAGCGTGAATCCCCGAGCGAGGATCCAGTGGGAATCCCCTCGGAGCCAGGGGCCCCCTAACCCCGGGGGCGCTTCCCGGCCAGGGTCCCCTGTGCGCAGCCGCGCCGTCCCCCGGGACCGCCGGCAGGAGGCCCTGCGCCGCGTCTTCGGGGGGCGGGCGGCGTCCGCCCCCGGGGGCCCGAAAACAAGATTCGCACCTTGTTCGTCGCCATGGACCCTCGCGACCCCCGGCCGGCCGCCTCCCGCCCCGGGGATTCCGCCTCCCTCCCCGGTGGCATCCACCGGCACGGCGGCGTTGGAAAGGTTGCGTCCGGCCCGGACCCGCCCCGGCGGGCCCGCCCCACCGCCGGAACCGGAGATGCATGTCATGATCGCCCCGCCGCCTGTGCCCGGATCCCTGGCCGCCGACCTGGTGGTCGCCATTCCCTCCCCCGACCTGGTCGTGAACCTCGTGGCCAGCGCCGGCCAGGTCCTCGGGCTCCTGGCCGTGACCCTCGGCGGCGTCGCTGCGCACCGTCGCCGCAGCGGCCGGACCGCCGGCTCCCCTGGAGGAGGCTCCCCCTGGCCCTTCCGCATCTCCCTGGGTCTCTTCCTGGCGACCGCGGCCGCCTTCCTCCTCTACCACCTGCGGCAGGTGGACGCCGACAACGCCCGCCTGCACGGGGCCCTGATCCGCCCCGGCGTCGAGAACGGCCAGGCCGTCGGCGGCCTGGAGGGCCGCGTGAAGACCCGCTCCTTCGAGGCCCAGCAGGCGCATCCCCGGGCGGTCTCCACCAAGACGCTGGAATCGCTCCTCCATCAGGAGCCCCCGCCCCGCATCCTCGACGTGCGCGAACCCGAGGAGTATGAACGCGGCTGGATCCCGGGCGCCATCCAGGTGCGCTACCCGGACCTGCGCGAGGATCCCTCCCTCCTCGCCCCCGCCGGGGAGCCGACCTACATCCTCTGCTACTCCGGCAACCGCAGCAGCGAGCTCGTCGAGGAGTTCCAGGGAGCGCAGGGCCCGGAAGGAGCCAACACCTTCTTCCTGGCAGGCGGCTACGAGAAGTGGATCGCCGAGGGCCGCCCCCTGGTCCTGCCCGAGGGCGTGGAGCGCGGGGAACTCCGGGACCTCGCCTCCTACCGGAACGACGATGTCCTCCTCGATACCCCGGAGGCACGCCAGCTCATCGAAGAGGAGAACGCCATCGTCCTCGACGTCCGCTACGAGAAGGAGTTCGAGGCCGGCCACGTTCCCGGGGCCGTGAACCTGCCGCTGCGCAAGATGCCGAGCGACCGGATGTGGGCCGCCCTCGAGGCTCTGCCTTCCGACCGGCCGATCCTGGTCGCCTGCTACGACCGGCGCTCCTCCTTCTACGGGCGCATCGCCGGACTCCGCCTCACCCGCCTCGGCAAGGACTTCCGCGGCCGCTATACGGTGCCCTGGGAGTACTTCGTGCCGCGGGTGGAGCGCGAGCACGTCGCGGCCTGGCGCGCCGCCCAGGAGACGACCCTCCTGGACCTCGTGGCCTCGCCCCTGGGCGGCATCCTGCGCTCCCTGCGGGACGCGCTGGGAAGCCTGGTCGCGGCGGTGTTCCTCCTGGTTCTCGGGCTGCGTCTCCTGCTCCTGCCCCTGGCCGGCAAGAGCGACCGCGACCAGTTCGTTCAGAACCTGAACCACGGCCGCCTCCAGGCCCTGAAGAAAAAGCACGCCGGCGACCCGCGCCGCCTGGCCCGGGCGATGCGTGCCTTGCAGAAGGAACTGCGCCTGAGTCCCGGCCGCAACATGCTCGCCAGCATCCTGCAGCTGGTCGTCTTCCTGGTCCTCTTCGACGTCGTCCGAGACGTCGCCGCCGAGGGCTCCGAGTCCTTCCTCTGGATCCAGGACCTGAACCGGCCCGATCCCTGGCTGCTCCTGCCCGGCATCGTCGCCGCCGTGATCGCCCTGCACATGTGGGGCGTGGCCCGGGAGCGCAACCGCCGCCGCCTGCTCGTCTGTGCCGCCTGCGCCGCCGGCCTCTTCGCCCTGACCTTCCGGCTGCCGGCCGCCGTGGACCTCTACCTGGCCGCCAGCCTCGGGCTGCTGGCCCTCCAGGGCTGGATCCTGCGCGCCTTCCTGCGCCGCCGTCACCAGGCTCCGGAGCGCGATCTGCCGAAGCGCTGGGAGGGGGCAGCGATGGTGCCCCTGCGCTACGCCCACCGGGTTCCGGGCGCCGGCAAGAAGGCCCAGCGCCTCGCCGAGCTCATGGAGATGGGGCTGCCGGTGCCCGACGGCTTCGTTCTCACCGACGAGTTCCTCGCCGGCTACGACCCCGAGGCCGGATTCTCGCCTCGCGAGCTCCGGATGCTGCGCCGCCTGTGGCGCCAGGCCGGTTGCCGGCGCGTCGCCGTGCGCAGCTCCGGTCTCAATGAGGACGGCGCCGAACAGAGCTTCGCCGGTGTCTTCGAGTCCGTCCTCGACGTTTCCTGGGAAGAGTTCCCGCAGGCCGTGGCGCATGTCCTCGAGTCCCTTCGGGCACAGCGGGTCCAGGCCTACTCGGGCAACCGCGAGGAGCGCGGCGGCATCGTCGTCCAGGACATGGTCCAGGCCGAGCACGCCGGCGTCCTCTTCACCGAGCATCCCACCGAGTCCGGCACCATGCTCGTGGAAATGGTCGCCGGCCTCGGCGAGGACCTCGTGAGCGGCATGGTGACCCCCGACGCCTACCGCCTGGGGCGGGTGACGGGACGCGTCCTGGACGGCGCCGAGCCGCCCATCGATCTGGCGCCGCTCGTGGAGCTGGCACGCAAGGCCGAGGCCGGCTTCGGCTGTCCGCAGGACATCGAATGGGCCTGGGCCGGCGGCCGCTTCCTCCTGGTGCAGGCCCGGGACATCACCGTCCGCTCGACCCGCGGCCGCGACGAGCGTGCCGTCCTGGAGCAGGAACGGGCGCGGCTGCTGGAACTGTGTGCCGGCGCCGGTCCCGAGGAGGTCGTCCTGGAACAGGACTCCCTGGCGGAGATCCTGCCGGCGCCGACGCCCATGAGCCTCGCCTTGATGCAGGACATCTGGGGCGAAGGCGGGACCACCGCCCTGGCCTTGGAGGAGTTCGGCATCCCCTACGAGATCGAGGATCCGGACCATCCCTATGTCGTGGATGTCTTCGGCCGTACCTACATCCACCGCCTCGAGGCCGACCGGCGCCAGCGCAAGGGCATGGGCGCCCTGGCCGGATTCCGCCTGGCGCGCTGCGTGGAGGCCGTGGAGCAGGAATTCACCGAGGAGTTCCTGCCGTCCTTCCGGCGCCGGATGCGTCTGCGCGAGGCCCTGGACCTGCGCGGCCTGCGCACCGGCGAGCTCCTGGACCTGCTCCAGGAGTGGTGGAAGGAGTTCCTGACCCGGGACTACCTGGCCGCCGAGCGCATCAACGTGGTCGCCGAATCCTGCGTGCGTCAGGCCGAGGCCCGCCTGCGCAGGCTCGGCCTGGACCCGGCCGTGTACCTGGCCCACGCACCGCGGACCGTGGTCCACGAGAGCCTGGAGCTCCTGGCGCGGATCCGCGAGGGCACCGCCTCGATCCAGGAATTCCAGGACTTCTTCGGCCACCGTGCCCCCCTGGACTTCGAACTGAGCCAGCCGCGCTACGCCGAGGATCCCTGCCAGGTGGAGCGCATGGCGCGCCACGCTCACCACGGGGCCGAAGGCCGGGAACCGCTGCCGCCCGAGGTGGACGACAAGGTCCTGCTCCTCCTC
>JALUUN010000118.1 GCA_027021325.1 Planctomycetota bacterium | reverse complement strand
GAGTATCGCTTGCGCGGGGTCCGCATCCACGCCGTGGCCGTGGGTGAGGATGCGCCGAAGATCCGCTTCCTGGAGTCTCTGGCAGCCCTCACCGGTGGCAGAATGGTCCGCGGCTGAGCCATGGAAAAGCACCTCATCCTCCTGGTCCTCGCCGGACTCCTGCTCCCCCTTTCCTGCAGCGGGGATTCCGGACAGGATGGTGGTACCTCGCACGCGGGGGCCGAACGCCCCTGGACCGAGCCGACCCGGAAGATCCCGGAGGGCTGGACCTGGCATACCCACGGCTGGATCCGTTTCGCAGGGCCGGCGGATCTGGAGGACATGCCCGCCGTGGGGCACCGCGGTATGGTCGGGCACCTGCGCGACGAGCACTTCGACATCCGCTGGGAATACGGCAACCCGGAGGGCGACACCTTGAAGCGGTTCTTCGGCATCGAGCCCGTCTCCGTCGAGACCCTGGAGCTCGACGGCGAGCGGGGGGAGCTCCGCCGCTACACGCGCACCACCGCCCGCGGCTACCCGGACATGTGGATGGCGTACTTCGACGTTCTCCGGACCGTCCCCGAGCGGCCCGACGGCCCGCCCGGCCTCTCCTTCCAGGTGGCCTTCTCCGACCCTTCCGACGAGGAGCAGGCCCGGAACATCCTCGAGACCCTGGAGCTGCGCTGATGGGATCCGCCTCCCGCCTCCTTCCCCTGATCCTCGTGGCCGCGGCGGTCTGCGCCTGCCAGAGCCCTTCCCCGCGCCGGATCCTCGACCGCCTGCCCCGCCAGGAGGGCCTCGTCCAGCTGCGCGGCCAGCCGGTCACCCTGCTGGGCCGGTTGCCTGAAGTGGGCGAAGCCGCTCCCGAAGCCGTCCTCGTGGACCGCTCCATGACCGAGCGGAGCCTCCACGACTACCGTGACGGCGGCATCCTGATCCTCTCCAGCGTCCCCAGCCTGGACACGCCGGTCTGCTCCCGCCAGACCGCGACCTTCAACGAGAAGGCCGCCGCCCTGGCCCCCGACGTCCGCATCCTCACGGTCTCCATGGACCTGCCCATGGCCCAGGCCCGCTGGTGCGGCGCCCACGGGGTGGAGCGCGTGGAGACCGCCTCCGACTACCGCTACTGGGACTTCGGGCTGGCCTGGGGCCTGCGCATCCGGGAGTCCGGGCTCCTCGCCAGGGCGGTCTTCGTGGTGGACCGCGAGGGGCGGATCGTCTGGCGCCAGGTCGTCCCGGAGCTCACCCGGGAGCCGGACTACGAGGCCGTCCTCGCCGCCGCGGCCGCCCTCGGCGGCTGAACCGGCGGCCTACCACCAGAAGCTCATGCCGACGAACAGGCCGATCTGTTCGAGGGCGTCGCTTTGAAGCCAGTCCAGGGACACGTCCCAGGCCATGTTGTCGTCGAAGCCCCAGGGCCACCAGACCAGCCCGCCGCCGAGACCGATCGCCAGGTCCGTGTCGTCGGTAGGGCCGGTGTCCAGCTGCACTACTCCTGCGCGTCCCTCGGCGTAGAGGGCAATGGGCGCCGCTTCCGTCGGCGTGACGCCGTAGTAGCGCAGGCCGCCCAGGAGGCCGAGGTCGGTGGTTTCCACACCCGCGCCGAAGTCCCGGTTGCGGTAGGAAACCTGGCCGAGGATCTCGAACTGCTCACGCAGCAGGAAGCCATACTCCGCCTGGAAGGCCAGGGTGTCCACATCGGTTCCGGCGCTCGCGTTGTCCTCGTTGAAGAAACTGGCGGCCCCCCCGAGACGCATGCTGCCCTCGCCCCATCCCGCTGCCGCCCGGCGGTTGACCGCCGTCCCCGGCTCCTGAGGCGAGGGAAGGGAGCAGGCACTGAGGATCAGGATCAGCGAGGAAGCAAGGAGGGTCGTTCTCATGAGGATCGCCGGCGGCGGGGAGGTCTGGAGCCCCCAGAGGATGCCCGCAGGCGGGCCCGGGAATCAAGGACGCAGGAGCGGCCCGGCTTCCAGGAGGCCAGGAAGGGGTTCAGGTCCAGTTCCTCCAGCTCCGGAACGTCCTTCAGCAGGCGGTCCAGGCGCAGGAGGATCTGCACGAGTTCCTCCCGATCCACGGGCGGCTTGCCGCGCACGCCGTCGAGGAGGGCCTGGGCACGGATCCCGGAGACCATGGCCCGGGCGTCGCCCGGGGACAGGGGATGCAGGCGGAAGACGATGTCCTTGAAGACCTCGATATGGATGCCGCCGGCGCCGAAGGCCAGCATGCGCCCGAACCAGGGGTCGGTGGCCGCGCCGAAGAACAGCTCCACACCGTCGCGGAGCATGGGCTGGACCAGGACCCGCATCTGCGGATGGCGGCGGCGGAAGCGCTGCTCCAGCCCACGCCAGGCCTCCAAGAGCTCCTCGGCGCCGCGGACGTCCAGGACCACTCCTCCCTGATCGCTCTTGTGCTCCAGTCCCCTGGCCAGGATCTTCAGGACCACGGGCCAGCCGAGCTCCTCGGCCGCGACCAGTGCCTCCTCCCGGCTGCGGGCAACGTAGCTCGGGGCCACCGGAATCCCATAGGCCCGGAGCAGGGCGTCCAGCTCCTCGGCCCGGAAGAGATCCCGCCCCTCGGCCAGGGCGGTCTCGACGATGCGGCGCGCTTCGGCCTTGCGAACGCGCAGCCGCGGTGCCCTCTCCTCGGGCCGCTCGTGCAGGAGCTGGAGCCGCCGCAGGCCGCCCAGGGCCCGCGCCGCTTCCTCGGGGAAGCGGTAGCACGGGACATCGGCCTGGCGCAGGATCTCCTGTCCCTCCTCGCCGCCCTTCTTGCCGAGCAGGCAGGCGACGACCGGCTTCCGGACCCGGCGCGCGTGGCCCACGATCACGCGGGCGACTTCGTCGGCGGGGATCATCACCGGGGAGACAAAGATGGTGAGGACCATGTCCACGCCCCGGTCGGCAAGGACCGCCTTCAGGGTGGTGTCGAAGCGCCCCGCGTCCGCCGAGGCGATCAGGTCCACGGGGTTCTGCACGGAGGCCTCCGCCGGCAGGGCACGGCGCAGGCGCCGGCGCGTCTCCAGGGAGAGCTCGGCCAGGCGCAGTCCCTCCGAGACGCAGGCGTCGGTGGCGAGGATCGCGGGCCCGCCGGCGTTGGTCACGATCGCCACGCGGTTCCCCTTGGGGAAGCGCCCGCCCTGGACCGCAGCGGCATGGATGAAGAGGTCCTGCATGCTCTCGACCCGCAGCACGCCGCACTGGGCCAGGAGGGAGTCCACGGCCGCCTCACTCCCGGCCAGGGACCCGGTATGGGAGATCGCCGCCCGGGCTCCGCTCGGGGTGCGGCCGGACTTCACGACCATCACCGGCTTCTCCCGCGTGACCCGCCGGGCGGCCTCCATGAAGCGCTCCGGTTCCCCGAAGGATTCGATGTAGAGGAGGATCTGCCGCGTGCGCGGGTCCCGGCCCCAGGCCTCGAGGAGATCGGGCGGGCTGACGTCGGCGCGGTTGCCGATGCTCGCGAACTGGCTGAGACCGAGGCCGAGGCTGCGGGCGTCGGCGAGGATCGCCTCGCCCAGGGCCCCGGACTGACTCAGGAAGGCGGCGCCGCCCGGCCGT
>JALUUN010000117.1 GCA_027021325.1 Planctomycetota bacterium | reverse complement strand
GAGACCGCCACGATCCGGGCGCTGCGGAAGACCTCTTCCAGGCCCTCGGTTTCCTCGAACTCGCCGGCGCGGAAGATCAGGCCGCGTTCCTCCTGCAGGGAGCGGCCCAGGAGGCCTCGGCTGCGGTGCCCGGATTCGGGCTCGCCGGAGCCGCACCACTGGAAGGGGCGGAGCTCCTCGCCCTCGACCAGCCACAGGCCCGCCTCCAGGCCCGGCGCGGGATCGTAGGCGACGATCCGCTCCAGGATCTTGGCACAGGCTGCCTCCGGGTCGAGGAGGAGCTGGCGGTCCTCACCGATCTCATAGATGCTCGCCAGGCTCTCGTAGCTGAGGCCGAGCTCCTCGCAGAGGGCGTCGCGCTCCTGCTCCAGGCCCTGCACCTCCAGCGCCGTGGTGACGATGCCCTGGATGGCGTCGAAGGCGCCCGGAAGCTCCGGCGGCGCGCAGACCCAGATCTCGCGCAGGGGATCCTCGGCGCCGCCCGCCCCCCAGGGCGCCTGGAAGCAGCGCGCCTCCAAGGTGCCGGGCGCATTGCGCTCGCTTTCCTCGGGCGCCCGGCTGGTGTCGAAGCCCGGGGCCGGAACCACCCAGCGCCCGCCGCTCTCGAAGCGCAGGTAGACGCCGTGGGGGACGCAGTCCCGGAGCGGTCCCAGGAGGGCGTCGAGGCGTTCCTCGAGGCCGTTCGGCAGACCGACCGCGCCGCTCACGAGGCCTTCCTCCGGCCGTTCTCCCCGGGCTCGACACCCAGTTCCTGGAGCTTGGCCAGGAGGGCGGTGGGGGAGATGGGCTTCGTGAAGTGCCAGTCCGCCCCGGCCTCGTGGATCTCGTGGACCCCGGCGTCGAAGGAGTGGGCGGTGACGATGAGAATGCGCAGGTCCCGGGTGGCGGGATCCTGGCGGAGGGCGCGGCAGATCTCCAGTCCGCTCCGGCCCGGCAGGTTCACGTCCAGGAGGACGGCGGCGGGCTGGAGCTGGCGGATGGCCTCTTCCAGGCGCTCCCCCGAGTACAGGGCGTGGGCCTCGAAGCCGGCCTTCTCCAGGACGCGCTTGAGGAAGTGGGCGATGTGGCGGACGTCGTCCACCACCAGGATGCGGGAGGGGCTCATGGGAGGGGCACGAGGCTCCTTCCCTTCTCGGCCGCCGCCCGTGCGGCCCTTGAGCCGCGCTCCTCCCCCGGAGCCTGGCCGGCCCGGGCCTCAGGCCGGGGCACCCAGGGCCGCCCGGACCCGGGCCTCCAGGCCGCCGGCGACGATCAGCTCCTGGGCGGCCGGCCCGAGCGGCGGGAAGGCGAAAGAGACGCCCTGGACGCCCGGCCCCGCGACCTCCAGGCGCCCGCTCTCGAAGTCCAGGCGGGCGCGCAGGCCGGTGCGCCGTGTCGGCTCGCCCGGCCCCAGGCGCTCGCGCAGCCACTTCACGAGGTCGGGGCAGTCCACCAGGAGGAAACCGTTGTTCAGGGCGTTGCGCTTGTAGGTGGCGCTGAAGGAGCCGGCGAGGACCAGGCGGATGCCGCGCCAGGCCAGGGCGGTGGCCGCCTGCTCCCGGGAGGAGCCGGTCCCGAAGTTGAAGCCGCCGACCAGGAGATCGCCCTCCCGCGCCAGTTCCTGGAAGTGTGGATCGTAGTTCTGCATGGCGACGGCCGCCATCTCCTCCCGGCTCAGGTCCTCGCGGTAGGTGTAGGTCCCCGGGTAGATGCCGTCGGTGTTCAGGTTGTCGGCGTCGCAGAACAGGAGCTCGCCCTCGATCTCGCGCGGGAAGCCCGGCAGGATCTCCGTGGGCGGCGGCGGCGGCGGCGGAGATCCGGGCTCGTAGCGCCCGCGCAAGGGCCGCGCCTCCAGCTCCTCGGGGCCGGTGATGAAGCCGGCGGCGGCGCTGGCCGCCACCACCGCCGGGCTTGCCAGCCAGGCCTGGGCCTCGCGGCTGCCCATGCGGCCCTTGAAGTTGCGGTTCGTGGCCGAGATGCCCACCTCGCCGTCCTCGAGGAGCCCTTCGCCGAGGCCGATGCAGGGGCCGCATCCCGGCGGCAGGGCGCGGGCACCGGCCTCGAGCAGGATCTGCCAGTCCCCGCGGCGCCGGCTTTCCTCCTCGACCTCGCTGCTGGCGGCGGCGATGTAGAATCCCACGCCCTCGGCGATGCGCCGGCCGCGCAGCACCCGGGCCGCCTGCGCCAGGTCCTCGACCCGGCCGTTGACGCAGCTCAGAAGGTAGGCCTTGTGGATGCGGACCTGCTCCCGGGCGATCTCGTGGACCGGAACGATGCGCTTGACCGTGTCCGGGCCGCAGACGTGGGGCGTGACGCTTTCCAGGTCGAAGTGGAGGGTGCAGGCCCAGGCCGCGTCCTCGTCGGCGCGCAGGGGCTCGCGCTCGAGGCGCTCCAGCTCCTCCTCCTGGATGCGCACCGGTCCGCCGCGCTGGACCTGGATCTCCCGCCGCTGGCGCAGGAAGGCCAGGGCCTCCTCGTCGCAGGGGAAGAGTCCGGCGAGGGCGCCCCACTCGGTGGTCATGTTCGCCACCGTCAGGCGCGCCTCCAGGTCGAGGCTGCGCACACCCTCGCCGCAGAACTCCACGGCGTGGTTCAGGACTTCGTCGTCGGCGAAGAAGCCGCACAGGGCGATGATCAGGTCCTTGCCGGTGACCCCGGGCCGGAGGCTCCCCTCCAGGACCACCCGGGCCACAGGAGGCACCTGGAACCAGGTCGTGCCGGTGGCCCAGAGGGCGGCGGCGTCGGTGCGCACCACCGGCGTGCCCAGGCAGCCGAGCCCGCCGTAGAGGTTGCTGTGGGAGTCGCTCGCCACGACCAGGGTGCCGGGCCAGGCATAACCCTCCTCGGCCATGACCTGGTGGCCGATGCCGCGGCCGGCGGGATGGAAGTCCACGCCATGGCGCCGGGCGAAGTCCTCGATGGCGCGGTACCTGGCCAGGTTCTTCTCACTCCGGTCCTGGACGTTGTGATCCAGGGTGAAGACCGGCTGCCGCGGGTCGGCGATGCGCTCGGCGCCGATGGCCTCGAACTTCTGCATCACCGCGGCCGTGTTGTCATGGGTCATGACATGGCGCGGCCGGACGTTCACATAGGAACCGGCGCGCAGCTCCCGGTCTCCAGGCCAGCCGACGGCGTGGCGCTGGAGGATCTTCTCCACGAGGTTCTGGCCCATGGCCGTCCAGCCTACGGGACCGCCGGAGCGGCGGCCAGAGGGGCGCACGCTCTCCGTGCGGGCGGTTTCCGCGCCCTGTTAGGCTCGCGCGACGGCGCTCGCCATGGCCGAGTCCACACCTCCCCCCTTCCCGCCCGGCCTGCTCGAGGACCTGGACCTCGGCTACCTCGTCCTCGGAGGCCGGGAGGCCCTGCCCCGCCTCGACTGGGCGCGAACCCCTCTCTCGGCCCTCGGGCGCTCCGGCCTGCGCGTCCTGCGCGCCGGCGGCGCCGCGCCGCGGCTCCTGGCCCAGGGCGAGACCGCCGCCCTGACCGGACGCAGCTGGGCTTCTCTCTTCGGCCGCGGCGCCGCCGTCGAGGAGGCCCTGGCCCGCCTCCTGCGCCGCGCCTGCCTGGGCGAGGCCGGCGCCGGGGA
>JALUUN010000116.1 GCA_027021325.1 Planctomycetota bacterium | reverse complement strand
TCATGATCGCTTCGATGAGGGGGTAGTCGGGCCGTCCGCGGCGGATCGTTTCCAGGGCGGCCGGATGCATCATCTCCCAGGGCTGGACGTGGACGTGAATGTCCACCGGCATCTCCCTCAGGTTCCCGGTCATCGGGCGTCCTGCTCGCGTTTGCGCTTGCGTTCCAGGAAGGCGCGCATGCGTTCCTCCTTCTCGGGATGCTCGAAGAGGATGCCCTGGCTCAACACTTCCAGCATCTGGTGCCGGCGATCCACGCTGTTCACGGCGGCGTTGAGCGCCACCTTGGCCAGGCGCACGGCGGTCTCTCCGTTGCGCCGGATGGAGGTCATGATCTCCCGGGCGCGAGGCATGAGTTCCTCGGGTTCGACGACGTGGTTGAGCAGGCCGATGCGCAGGGCTTCCTCGGCCGGCACCATGCGTCCGGTGAAGATCAACTCCCGCGCCATGCCGGGGCCGACCGTCCGCGTGAGGCGATGAGGACCACCCGCTCCCGGAATGATCCCCAGGCGCACCTCGGGCTGTCCGAGGACGGCCGCGGTTGTGCCGATGCGGATGTCGCAGGCCAGGGCCAGTTCGCAGCCGCCTCCCAGAGCGTACCCGTGGATGGCGGCGATGGTGGGCCAGGGGAAATCCTCGATCTTCTGGAGCAGGCGCGCGTTGATGCCTTCCAGGGCTTCGGCCAGGCGGCGCTCCAGGAGTTCTCCGATGTCCGCGCCGGCCACGAAGGCCTTGTCGCCGGCGCCGGTGAAGATCAGGCCACGCACGCGCTCGTCGTGCTCCAACTCGTCCAGGACCTGCGTCGCTTCCTGCACGAGTTTGAGGTTCAGGGCATTGAGGACCTCGGGTCGCGCAAGGACGATCTCCGCCCAGCCTCCCTCGTGGACGCTCACTTCCAGGCATTCATGGGACACGTCATTCTCCTGGTTTGAGGACGATCTTGCCGAAGGTCTCGCGGCGCTCCATGGCCGCGTGCGCCTCCCGCGCCCGGGAGAGAGGCAGCACCTTGTCGACGATGGGTCTGATGAGCCCCCGGGAGGCGAGCCTCCAGACGTGCAGCATCTCCCCCATGCCGCCCATGGTGGAGCCGAGGATCGAGAGGTTCTTGAAGAAGATCAGGCGCAGGTCCGCCTCCAGCCGCGGTCCGGAGGTGGCGCCGCACGTGACCAGGGCGCCGCCTCGTCTGAGGCAGCGCAGGGAGGAAGTGATGGTGGCTTCGCCCACGTGATCGATGACCACGTCCACGCCCTGCCGGCCGCTCTCCTCGTAGACCCGCCGGGACCACTGGGGATCCTGGTTGTCCAGGACCACATCCGCGCCCAGGTCGAGGGCACGGCGGCGCTTGGCCTCCGTGGAGGCCGTGGCGATGACGCGTGCGCCCAGGAGGCGGGCGATCTGGATGGCATAGGTGGAAACCCCGGAACCGGCGGCGTGGATGAGCACCTGCTGGCCGGGTTCCAGACCCGCCCGCTCGACGAGCATGTGGTGGGCCGTCAGCGCCGCCAGGGGCAGGGCGGCGGCCTCCTCGAAGGTCATGCCCTCGGGGATGGGCAGGAGATTGCGGGCCGGGACCGAGATGTATTCCGCGGCCGTTCCGTTGCGCATCTCGCCGAAGATCCCGTAGCGCCGGCAGAGATTCTGCCGGCCGTCCAGGCAGACCTCGCAGACACCGCAGGAGTAGCCCGGGGAGACGGCCACCCGGTCGCCGGGTTTTGCGTTCGAGACGATCTCACCCACGGCCTCGACCTCTCCCGCCCCGTCGCAGCCCAGGATCATGGGCAAGGGGAAGGCATGACCCTCCACACCGCGGCGCACCCAGAGGTCCAGGTGGTTCACACCGGCGGCCCGCACGCGCACGAGCACTTCGTCCGGACGGATCTCGGGTCGTGCCACGTCGGTGACGATCAGGGCCTCGGGCCCCCCGTGGTTCTCGACCATCAGGGCTTGCATGGGCGGCTCCTCGTTGAATGGGAGGCTCATTGTAGAAACGGAGGGCGCCCCTGAAACCCCGCTCGGCGGCGGGCTCAGACGGGCGCGGGTGCTCCGGGGGAGAGCAGGAACCCCAGCGCGATGGCGGCTCCCACCAGGAAGCCCATCACCAGGTAGTTGAGGAACACCGCCATGAAGTTGGCGTGGTCGTAGCGTTCCCGGATCTGGACGTTCTCCTGCTGGAATCCGGCGCTGCTCTGCAAGCGCTGGCGCAGATTGCACATGCGCGGGACGATCACCAGCCGGGCGTAGAGGAAGAGCACCAGCGCCACGCCCGTGAGGACCATGTAGGTGATGGTGGGCGTGCGGATGGTGGCGTCGTTGAGGGCGCCCACGCCTCCGATCAGCATGGCGATGCCGCCCCCCGCCCCCAGCGCGTAGTAGCGCGGGTAAATGGCATCCACCAGCTCGGCTTCCTTGCTCGGGGTGAGGTGCCGGGCCATGGTGGAAGCGAGGATGAAGGTGTTGAAGATGACGGCCCCGAGCCATACGGCGAGACCCAGGATCGTCAGGACCAGCGCTGCTGTCGTCATGGGCGGCGGATCATAGCATGGGGTCCTCCGGTCGTCCCGGCGCGGCCTCCTCGGCGGGGAAGGGCAGCCGGAGCTGGCGTCCGCCGCAGGCCGGCTCCAGGTGCGAGAGCGAAATCCCCAGCAGGCGCACGGGGGTTACGCCCACCTCCGTCTCGGAGAGCAGGTCCAGGGCCACGTCCAGGATGGTCCGCGGGTCGTCCAGGGCGTCCGCCAGGGTCCGGCTGCGGGTCACTCGGCGGAAATCCGCGTACTTGACCTTCAAGGTCACGGTCCGCCCGCGGGCGCCGTTCCGGCGCAACCTCACGCCGAGGGCCTGGGCCAGACGCTCGAGTTCCCGGATGGCCCGCCGGGTGTCGAGGATGTCGTGGGGGAAGGTGTCTTCGATGCCGCAAGAGCGGCGTTCCCGGGTGGATTCGACGGGCCGATCATCTTCGCCGCGGGCCATCCTCAGCAGGGCCGACCCGAAACTCCCGAACCAGGCCACCAGGGTTCCCTCGTCGTGGGCCTGGACGTCGGCGCAGGTGCGGATGCCGAGTTCCCGGCAGCGCTTCTCGGTGACGCTTCCCACTCCCGGGATGCGGCGCACGGGCAGGTCGCGCATGAAGGTCTCCACCTCGTCCGGAGGAACCACGAAGAGGCCGTCCGGCTTGCGCATGTCCGAGGCGATCTTCGCCACGAGCTTGTTGGGCCCCACGCCGGCGGAAGCGGTGAGGTTCGTGCGCTCCCGGATCTCGGCGCGGATGGCCTCGGCCAGCCTGGTGGCGGAGGGCTCGCCCCGGGTGTTCTCGGTGACGTCCAGGTAGGCCTCGTCCAGGGAGAGGGGTTCCACCAGGGATGTGTAGGAGCGGAAGATGGCGCGGATCTCCCGCGAGACCGCCGCATAGCGCTGGATGTCCGGGGTGAGGAAGACCCCCTGCGGGCAGAGCTTGCGGGCTCGCGAGGCCGGCATGGCCGAATGGACCCCGAAGCGTCTGGCTTCGTAGGAGGCCGCTGCGACGACGCCACGGCCCTCGGGAGTGCCGCCGACGATGACCGGCCGGCCCTTGAGTTC
>JALUUN010000115.1 GCA_027021325.1 Planctomycetota bacterium | reverse complement strand
GAGGCGGCGAGCTCCCGGTACAGGCGCCGGGCCCGCTCCGCCCCTACGGTTGCCGCCAGCCGCGTCTTCACCGGCCCCGGGACCGGTGCACGCACGAAGACCAGGAGAACGGGCCGGCTCATGCCGCCGGTTCCGGGGAAGGCGCCGGCCCGGCCGGCCGCCGGCGCCGCGGGCTCCGCGGCCGTGCCGCCAAGAGGCTCAGGTCGTCGGGTTTGCTGGGCCGGCCGCCTTCGGACCCGGCCATGCGCTCGCGCACCAGGGCGGCGAGACGGTGCACGCCCTGGCCCAGGGATCCCTTGCGCACGGCCTCCACGATCTCTTCCCGCCGGAGGTTGTCCCAGAGCCCGTCGCTTGCCAGGAGCACCGTGTCCCGGGGGGCGAGGCGCGGCAGCGAGCCCATCTCCACCCGCATGTCCACGGCGCCCAGATGGTTGCTGATGAGGTGACGCTCGTCGTGGCGCAGGGCCTCCTCCTCGTCCAGGAGCCCGGCATGCTCGGCGTAGCCGACCGGCCCGTGCCCGACGAGGAAGAGCTTGACGCGCCCGCGCTGGCCGCAGACCAGGGCCGAGCTGTCGCCGCAGTGGTAGGTGCGCAGGCCGCCATGGGCGAGTTCCACCACCGTGAGGGTCGTGGCCGAGCCGCTGCCGAGGATGCGCGTGTTGGCCTCCTCGAAGGCGTCCAGGATGGCGTCCCGGGCCGGGCGGTCCAGGGACAGGCAGGCCTCCAGGCAGGCGAGGGCCAGGCGCGCCGCCGAGCCGCCCCCGGGGAGTCCGCCGACGCCGTCGGCCACCGCCAGGACCAGGGCGTCCTCGCGCCGCCAGGCGGCGAGGGCGTCCTGGGAAGGGCGGCCGGCTGCCGGACGGGGGAAGGCGAATCCCACCAGGCGGAAGGCGCCGTGGTCGGCCTCCTCCCGTCGTTCTTCGGCGGGCTCGATCAGCCGGAAGCAGGCCTCGACCTTCATGCTTCGCGGGCTCCCGGCCTGCGCTGCGGGCGGACGGAAACGCCGCACCAGGCGCACCATTCCCAGTGGTCGGCGGCCAGGCCCTGACCGCAGGAACGGCAGCGGCGGCGGCTGCCGGGCAGGGGCCAGGGGCGGCGGATGCGGCGCCGGCAGTGCGGGCAGTAGCGCGAGAAGGGGAGCGTGCTCCCGGGCTCGCAGGAGCGCTCGGGACAGGCCCGCACCAAGCGCCGGTCGCGAGAGGGGCGGTCGTGCACGGGTCCGACGGCGCCGCCCCAGCACCAGGCACAGAAACGCCAGGATCCTTTCAGCGCGCGCCGGCAGCGCGGGCAGGCGGGACCGCGAGAGGGCGCCTCGCGCGGCGGAAGGCGGCGTCGGTCGCGGCGGCACCAGGGGCACCACGACATGGATTCGGTGACCGGGCCGCCGCAGGCCGCGCAGGGCCGGTGCCGTCCGAGGCCGCGGCCGAGGAGGCGCAGGTACTCCCGCTCCCGGGCCTTGCGCCAGGCGGGCGAGCCGGTGACGGCCTTCCTGGCGGTCCGCCGCCGCTTCCGGGCCGCCTTGCGCCCGGCCCGGGTCCAGGCCCGCTCCAGGGCGCCGGCGTCGGCCCAGCGCTCCCGGGCGTCCACCGCCAGGGCCCGGCGCAGGACTCCGGCGCGCGCCTCGCCGATGCGCCGGCGCAGGCGCGCTGCCCGCGGTCCCGGCCAGGGAAAGGGCCACTCCGGGAGGACACCGGCGAACATCCGGTAGAGGACCAGCCCCAGGGAGAAGACGTCCGAGCGCAGGGACGGGCGGCCCATGGCCTGTTCCGGGGCGCAGTAGCCGACGGTCCCGGTGCCCGAGCCCGGCACCGTCCGGGCGGCGACCCTGGCGATGCCGAAGTCCGCCAGACGCAGGCGGTCGTCGCGCCGGAAGAGGATGAAGTTGTCGGGCTTGATGTCGCCATGGAGGATGCGTTCGCGGTGGGCGCAGGCGACGGCGGCCAGCATCTGCCTGGCGTAGCGCAGGGCCCGATCGGTGGACAGGCGCCGGCGCAGGCGGTCCCCGAGGGTCTCGTCGCCCAGGGGCTGCACGATCACGAAGACGCCGTCGATGAGGCTCGCGGTCTTGATCGGAAGGATGTTCGGGTGCTCCAGGCGCGCGACCAGGCGCACCTCGCGCTGGAACATGTCCAGGGAGACGCGGTCCCCCTCCGCGGCGTGGGGGATCTTGAGGGCCACGGGGATGCCCTCGATGCGGTCGCGTGCGGCATAGACCGTGGCGAACCCGCCGGTGGCGATGCGCCGGAGGATCCTGTACTGGCCGAAGCGCTGGCCCGGGCGGAGCGCGGAGGCGGTCAAGGCCGCACGAGAATACGGACCGGCGGCCGCGGGCGGGAGGGCTCAGCAGCCCGGCATGGCGGAGTCGCCCCGGGCGGGGCAGCCCGGCGCTTCGGCCTCGGGCCGGTCCTCGGTCAGGAAGGGCTCCAGGGCGTCCAGGACCAGGCGGTCGAGGGCGTCCATGCCGCCGAGGTAGCGGCCGTTGAGCCAGATCTGCGGCACCGTCACCGGGGTGCGCTTGCCCAGCAGAGGCTTGACCCGGGCCAGCATCTCGTAGAGGGCGGCGGGGTCCTCGATGACGTCGAGCCAGGTGTAGGGGATCCCGAGGGTCTCGAGTTGAGTGCAGGCGAGGTGGCAGATGTCACAGTTGCGCTTGCCGAAGACCACCGTGCCCCGGATCGGCAGGCGCCGGGCGTAGGCCTCCATGACCGCCTGGGTCAGGAGGCCCCGGTTCAAGGCCTTGCCCTGGCTGATGACCCGGCCGTCCACCAGGACGATGGGGGCGTGCCAGCCGCCTCGCAGCAGCGGCCTCCACCAGTGGTCCAGCCAGGGGTGGCTCTCCACCACTACGGGGATGCCCTTGAGCTCCTTCTCCACGGTGTCCTGGACGATGTCTCCGGTCAGGGCGCACTCGCCGCAGGGCACCTGGATGCGGAAGGGCCCCCAGCGGCCCTCCCAGCGGTAGATGGTGATGCGCACCGGTTCCACCGGGGCGTCGGGTTCGGTGCCGGGCCGGAGAGGGGGGACCACGGAAGGGAGGTCGGGAGGACGGGGAGCCGGGGCCAGCGTATCCCCCGTCCTTCTTCGGCCGGGGGCGGCCTCCTGCTCAACCGCCCGCGGCGGCGGCTTCGAGGATCTCCTCGTCCGGCGGGACGTTCCGGCCCTCGGCGCGCAGACAGGCGGCCAGGGCCGGAAGGAGACGCGCCACGTGGGCCGGCAGACAGGAGGCTCCGAGGAGCCCGATGCGCCAGGCGCGCCCGGCCAGGGGGCCGAGGCCGCCGCCGATCTCGATGCCATGTTCCAGGAGCAGGCGCCGCCGGACCCGGCCGTCGTCCACGCCCTCGGGGACACGGACCGCCGTCAACTGCGGCAGACGTTCGGCTTCCGGGACCAGGGGCTCGAGGCCGAGGGCGGCGAGGCCGGCCAGGAGCCCGCGGGAGACGCGGCGGTGACGCTCGTAACGGGCCGCCAGGCCCTCCTCCAGGCACAGACGCAGGGCCTCGTGCAGGGCGTAGATCATGGAGATCGGGGCGGTGTGGTGGTAGGCGCGCTCGCCGCCCCAGTAGGAGGTCACG
>JALUUN010000114.1 GCA_027021325.1 Planctomycetota bacterium | reverse complement strand
CCTCGCCACCCGCAGCGGCGACCGTCTGCGCATCGTCGTCGCCAACGACACGGTGGATCCCGACTGGATCTGGGCCAATGGCGTGCGCGAGTACGGTCTCCAGCCCGGCATCCTCGCCGACCGCCTCCTGGACATCGACTGGCTCGAGGACGGCGAGGTCCTGCCCGCCACCGAACTCGAGGCCGCCGGCCTGAGTGCCGAGGAGGCCCAGGCCTCGGCCGACGTCCTGGACCGGGTCCTGGACGCCTGGGAGGCCCAGGAAGAGGGCCGCGACCTGGAACTGGAGATCCTTGGTGCCGAGGGCGCCCGCGTGACCCGGGTCTGGCGCTTCGACGAGGAGCGCAACGCCCCGGCGACGCACCGGGACGAGCTCCTGCCCTGGCTGGAGCAGGTCGAGGAGGAGGCCCAGGCCGCCGCCGAGGCCGAGACCCTGAGCTTCCTGGAGAGCCGCGGCGTCGCCGTGCCCGAGGAAGCGGAACTGGAGAGCCGCGACGCCAGCGGCCTGGCCGAGGCCCTCGGCATCAGCGAGAGCCTCGCCGCCGAGGCCTGTTCCCTCTACGCCCGCAGCCTCGCCGAGGCCCGGGCCGCCCAGGGCGACTGGCTGAACTCCCTGCCGGGCGCCGCCCTGGAAGAGGAGAGCGCCGAGGAGGCCGGCGTCGAGTGGGACGGCGAACGTCTGCGCCTGCACCTGGACCGGGATTCCCTCATGGTCCTCGAGCTCGAACTCGGGTCGCAATAACCGCGACGGATCCAGCGATACGGTGGAATGGAAGGCGCCCCGCCGGGGAGACCGGCGGGGCGCCTGCTTGCCGCTGCCTTCCGGAGAAGGGCGGCTCAGGCCAGGCGCGCCAGGGCCTCGGCCGTGAGGCTCAGGCAGCGCTCGACGTCCTCGGCGGTGGCGGCCAGATGCGGCCGGAAGCGCAGCGAGCGCGCGCCGCAGGCCAGCCCCAGGAGACCGCCTTCGAGCATCGCCTGGAGGCAGCGGTCGCGCAGCGCGCCGTCGGGCAGATCGAAGGCCAGGATCAGGCCGCGGCCGCGGATGTTGGTGACCGGGACCGGCGCGTCGCGCTGGACCTCCTCCATCCCCTGCAGCCACTGTTCGCCGCGCTCGGCGGCGTTGCGGCCGAGATCCTCCTCGCGGATCACATCGAGAATGCGGCGGCAGCGCATCATGTCCACGAGGTTCCCGCCCCAGGTGCTGTTGATGCGGCTGGAGAGCTCGAAGACGTTCTCCGGCACCAGGTCCACCCGCGGTCCGGCGAAGATCCCGCACTGCTGGGTCTTCTTGCCGAAGCAGACGAGGTCCGGCTGGATCCCGAAGTGCTCGAAGCACCAGGTCCTGCCCGTGGCGTAGAAGCCGGTCTGCACCTCGTCCACGATGAACAGGCAGTCGTAGCGCTCGCAGCGCGCCTGCAGCGCCTGCAGGAACTCGGCGCGGAAGTGGCGGTCGCCGCCCTCGCACTGGATGGGCTCGATGAGGATGGCGGCGATATCGTCGCCCCAGCGCTCGAAGGCGGCGTCGATCTCCTGGAGGCTCCGGGCTTCGGCCTCGCGCACCTCGGCCAGGCTCTCCTCGTCCACCGGGAAGCGCAGCGCCGGCGAAGAGACCCGCGGCCAGTCGAACTTCGGGAAGTACTGGACCTTGCGCGGGTCGGTGTTGGTCAGGGACATGGTGTAGCCCGAGCGCCCGTGGAAGGCGTGCCGGAAGTGGAGCACGCGCTGGCCGACATCGGCCGCGACGCCCTTGGCTCGGTTGCGCCGCACCTTCCAGTCGAAGGCGGTCTTCAGGGCGTTCTCCACCGCCAGGGCGCCGCCGTCCACGAAGAACAGGTGGCGGTAGCCCTCGGGCAGGACCTGGCGGCCGAAGGCCTCGACGAAGTCGGCGAGCTCGCGGGTGTAGAGGTCGCTGTTCGAGGGCTTGTTGACGACCGCATTCCGGGTCGAGGCGAGCCAGTCCGGATCCGTCAGCCCCGGCGGGTTCCAGCCCAGCGGCGAACTGCCGAAGCAGCCGAAGAAGTCCAGGTACTCGCGGCCGCTGCGGGCGTCCACCAGGGTGCTGCCGCGGGAGTTCTCCAGGTCGCCGACGAGGGGCAGCCCGTCGGCCAGGATCCAGCGGGACAGGGCTTCGTGGACGTTCTCCGGGCTCAGGCCGGGGTCGAGGGTCATCGGTTCGCTCATGGCTTCTCGGGGATCCAGGGGACTCCATCGGGGCGGCCGGCGCGGCGCAGGACCGGCCGCCGCAGGACGCAGAGAAAAGGGCCGCGGGCCGCCGGTTCCGTCCAGAGCGGCGCCTCCGGCCCGAGGTTCACGATCAGGGCCGGCTCCCAGGCCGGTTCGGGCTCCAGCTGCAGGCGGCCGCCCGCGATCAGGGTGCCGCCGGCGTCCAGGGCGGTGCGCAGGAGGACCGCCAGTTCCTCGGCCACGAGTCCGGTCCCCTCCAGGGGCAGGGGCTCCAGGGCGGCGACACGGGGGCGCAGGGCCTCCACCAGGGCGCTGTGCAGACGCTCGTCGGCCTCGACCCGCGCCGGCGGGCCGGTCCAGGCCCGGCTCCAGGCCTCGAGGATCTCCCCGGCACGGACCGCCACGCGCTCGCCCGCGTCCACGCGCCAGCAGAGGCCGCCGGCGGGGGCCGGGGCGGCCGTATCCTGGAGCGGGGCCGGACGGGGGTCGGAAGAGGGCATGATCGAGGAGCGGGACCGGACGGAGGATGCGGCGGCAGGACGGCGGCTCCGCCTGCCGCCTGCGGCCCGCCTGCGCTCGAGCCGGGAGTTCCGGCAGGTCTGGCGGGAGGGGGTGCGGGCCCGCGGCCGGCTGATTCTAGTGGTTGCGGCGCCCTCCTCCCACCCCGGCGCCCCCCGGATCGGCCTGAGTGTCGGCCGCAAGTTCAGCAGAAAGGCGGTGTTGCGGAATCGGGCCCGGAGGGCTCTGCGCGAGGCCTTCCGGACCCTGCGGCCCGATCTGCCGGCCTGGGACTTCATCCTCCTGCCGCTCCGGCCGGCGCCCATGCCCGAGGTCCGTGACGAACTCGTGAAACTCCTCCCCCGCCTGGAGGCGAGGATGCGCCCTCCGGAGGATCCGCCGTGCGCCTCCTCCTGCTGATCCTCATCCGTGCCTACCGCCTGCTCCTGAGCCCGCTGCTCGGGCCGGGCAAGTGCCGCTTCCACCCGACCTGAAGCCGTTACGCCGAGGAGGCCGTGCGCCTCCACGGAAGCCTGCGCGGCAGCGCCCTCGCCCTGCGCCGCCTGCTCTCCTGCCACCCCTGGAGCCGCCGCTTCGGCGACGACCCGGTTCCCCCTCCCCGGACGCCCTCCGCATGAGCCTCTTCCTCCTCCTGCCCGTGCTCCTTCCCCTCCCGGCGCCCCAGGACCCGGAGCCGGCCCGGCTCCCGGCGCGCCAGGAACCCGGCCTGCCCGCCGCCGAGGACCTGCGCTACCCCGGCGAGACCCGCTTCGGCACCATCCGCCGCTTGACCACCCTGGGAGAGAACGCCGAGGGCTACTTCAGCTTCGGCGGCGACCGCATCGTCTACCAGGCGAGCGTCGATCCCTGGAAGTGCGACCAGATCTTCGTCCTCGACCTCCTCA
>JALUUN010000113.1 GCA_027021325.1 Planctomycetota bacterium | reverse complement strand
CGAGGTCGAACCAGTCCCGGGGGTCGTCGCCGAAGACGTTGAGGCCGCCGGCGTGTTCGAGAAGGGGCTGCAGGAAGGAGCCGCCGCCGGCCACCAGGAGCCCGCGGATGGCGGAGGGATCCCGTGAGGCCACGAGGAGCGCGCGCCGCGGCGGCGAGACGGCCTCCAGGGAGACGAGGGCCAGCTCGGCCCGCGCCTCCTGGACCAGGTCCGCGGCGCGCCCGGGCCGGCCGAAGAGGCGCCCCAGGAAGAAGACCTCCTCCTCCCAGTCCTCCCAGCCCTGGGTCTTGAAGGCGTGCAAGGGAATGCCGTTGCGGCGGCACCAGTCCTCGAGGACCGGGATCCGTCCCTGGGTCAGGAGCAGGTCCGGCCCGAGGGCGGCGATGGCCTCCAGGTCGGGGTCGAGCTGGCCGCCGACCCGCGGCCGTCCGGCGGCGGCGGGGACGGCACACCAGTCCGAGACCGCCGCGACCCGGTCGAAGAGGCCGAGAGCCTCGAGGTTGGCGGCGGTGGAAGGCCCGAGGACGACGACCCGCTCGGGCGGCGTCTCGGGCAGAGGCGCGGGGCCGGCGTCGCCACCGCCGGCACAGGCCGCGGCCAGCGCCAGGAGCAGGACGAGGGCGCGCTTCGGAACCTCAGCCCCGCGAGGGGCCGTAGCCGGAACCGTAGCCATAGCCGTAGCCATAGCCATAACCATACTCGTCGTAGCTCCCGGCGAGGCGGGAGGGCCGCACTCCGTTGAGAATGCAGCCGACGAGGCGAGCGCCGCTCATCCGCGCCCTGCGGGTGGCGCCGGCGACCACCGCCTCGGGCACCCGGTTGGCCCGGCAGAGCATGAACAGCCCGTCCAGCTCGCCCATGAGGCCGGAGGCGTCGGCCACGGCCAGGACCGGCGGCACGTCGAAGAGGACGTAGTCGTAGGCCTCGCGCAACTCCTGGACCAGGGCCGCCATGCCCCGGCCTGCCAGGAGGTCCCCGGGGTTGGGGGGCATGGCCCCGGCGGTGAGGAGGTCCAGGCCCTCGGTCTCCCCTTGCTGGATCGCATCCCGCCAGCCCATCCGCTCGCGCAGGACGTCGCTCAGGCCCGGCTCCAGGTCACGGTGGAAGAAGCGGTGGATCACGGGCCGGCGCATGTCGGCGTCCACCAGGATCACCCGTGCTCCGCCCTGGGCCAGGGCGATGGCCAGGTCGGCGGTGGTCGTGGACTTGCCCTCGCCCTGGCCGCAGGAGGTGATGGCGAGGGTGCGCAGCTCCTGGCCCTTGGCGGCGAAGCGCAGGTTGGCGCGGAGCGCCCGGTAGGCCTCGGCGGCGGGGGACTCCGGAGCATCGCGCAGGGCCAGGAAGTCCTTGCGCCCGGCGCCGCGGCTGCGCGCCGGCCCGCGCCGGAAGTCGGGGATCACCCCGAACTGCGGCAGACCGGTCGCCGCCTCCAGCTGCGCCGCCGTCAGGATCCGCCGGGAGGTCGCTTCCCGGAGCAGGGCCAGGCAGCCGCCCAGGACCAGACCGGTGAGGATGCCCAGGACCCCGAGGGTCCGCAGGTTCGGCGACTCGCGGCTCCCCGGCGCTACTGCCCAGTCGATGATCTCCACCGGATTCAGGGAGGCCTCGGCGGCGATCTTGGCCTCCTGCTGCTTCTGCAGGAGGAAGGTGTAGATCTGCTCGAAGGACTGTGCCCGGCGCTGGAAGACCGCCAGCCGCCGCTCGGTCTCGGGGAGCCCTTCGAGCTGCGAGCGGTAGCGCTCGACCATGGAGGCCAGGGTGTCGCGGTGTTTCTCCAGGCCCAGGATCTGGCCCTCGAAGTTGCTCTCGACGTCCGTGCGGATGCGTTCGATCTGCTCGCGCACGTCCACGAGCTCCGGCCACTTGTCCGTGTAGCGCCGCTCCAGGGCGATGCGCCGCTGTTCCAGCTCGCTGAGGCTGCCGAGAAGCCCCTTGGTGACCGCGTCCAGGTCCGGGGTCGCGGCCAGGTACTCGTAGTAGCCCTCGCCGTCGCGCACCATCTCCAGGAGCTGCTTCTGGGTCTCCAGGCGCAGGGAGGTCCGGGCCAGCTCCAGATCCAGGCTGCTCAACTGGTCGATGAGGGCGCTTGCACCCTCGCTGAAGACCAGGCTCCCGCCTTCCTCCTGGAGGTCCACCAGAGCGTTCTCGGCCTCCTCCAGCTCGCGCCGCACGCGCTCCAGCTCGCCCTCGACGAAGGCCACGGTGCTCGTGGCCGTGCGGCTGCTGCGCTGGCGGTGGAAATCGATGTAGGCCCCGGCCAGGGCGTTGGCGATGGCGGCGGCGCGTTCGGGGTCACGGTCGGTGACCTGGAGCTGGAGGACGCCGGATCCGCGCTGGGTCTCGGTGACCGAGACCGCCCCGCGCAGGCGGTTCACCGCCCGCGTGAAGTCCTGGATCTCCAGGCGGAAGTGGCGGTCGCGGAGCTCGCCGTGGATATGCAGCTCCAGGGCCGCTCCGTGATAGCGCACGGTGCCGCCCTCCGTCCCCAGGGCGAACTGCTCCGCCTCGTCGCCCCAGAGGCGGTCGAAGCCGACCTCGACCAGGCCGCCGCCGAGGAAGTGCAGGCGCAGGGGTTCCAGGCCCCCATCCGGCCATTCCAGGATGCGCACCTCGAGCTCGCCCTCGGGTCCGCCGGCCCGCGCCAGCCAGCGGTTGCGGAAGGTGTACCAGGGGGAGGTCCGGTCCAGATCGTCCAGCAGGGTGGTCAGGCCCAGACCGCGGGTGGGGGCGAGCTCGCTCTCGCCCGGCGGCAGGACCACCGCCTCCAGGATCGGCCGGCTGCGCAGGACCTCGATCTCGGCCGTCGCCGGCGGCGCCGTGTTCAGGACCAGCTCCTCCAGGAGACCGGCGCCGCCGGCGTCGTCCTGGAGGCGGAGCTTGGCCTCGGCGCGGTACACCGGCGGCCGGGTGAGGCCCCAGGCGAGGCACAGGAAGACCACCGCCGCGGTAGTGGAGGCGAGGAGCAGCTTGTGGCGCAGGAGGGCGCGCAGCCACTCCAGGACACTGCCCTCGGCGGCGGCCGCCGGCGCAGCAGGGGCGCCCGTCGAAGGGAGCGGTCCTCCGTTCTCCATCTCAGTTCTCGCGGATGTCCTGGAAGATGGCGACGTCGCGCACGGTGGAGACCGGAAGCGAGATGGCCTGGAGGATCGGCACCAGGTCCTGGGCCGCCTGCGCCACCTCGGCCCAGGAGCGGCGCCCGACGAAGATCACGTCGCCGTTCTGGAGCCAGGTGCCGGCCCGCGGGTCGAGGTCGTCGGCGCTGAGGAGGAGGACGTTCTCGGCGGCGATCGGGCCGCGCAGGAGCGCCACCTGCTCGCGGTTGGCGAAGTTGGTGAAGCCGCCGGTGAGGGACAGGGCCTCCAGCACCGTCATGGGCCGGTCGAGGACGAACATCCCCGGCTGCCGGACCTCCCCGATCACGAAGACACGGTGGGCGCCGTGCTCGACGACGGCCACGTCCACGCGCGGGTCCTTCAGGTACTCGCGGAGCTTCTCCGTGACCCGCTCCTGGACGTCGAAGACCGTGGCGTTGCGCACGTCCACGGGGCCGATGAGCGGCAGGGCGATGGTGCCGTCGGCGGCGACGGGCGAGCCGGGCACC
>JALUUN010000112.1 GCA_027021325.1 Planctomycetota bacterium | reverse complement strand
GAGGAGACGCGCCGGGACCGCCTTGGTCACGGGTTTCCACCGTCGGCACAGTCTGGATGGCCAGTTTCCGAGGCGGCGGGGGCGGCCTACCCAGCCTCTCCTCGGCCCCCGTAGGGTCCGATAATGTATATTATGTTGTCTTTCGTGTGGGGCCCGGCGGGGGCCTCCAGGCCGGCTCCATGGGCAGCGGATCGCCGTCCGCCCTCGGCTTCCACCCGACCCGCTCGACGACGGCTCGCCTCGGGCCGTCCCACCGCAGCACGCTGATCGACCCGGTCGGCACGCGGAGCTCGCGCCACCGCGCCACCTCCAGCCCCAGCGCATCGGCGAGCAGCGCCCGAATCGGGTGCAGGTGCGCCACCAGCACCAATGCTCGCCGATGGGCCCCGTCGGCGAGCAGTTCGTCGCGGGCCGCCAACACCCGCCGTCGGAGCTGGCCGAAGGTCTCGCCGCCGGGCGGCGCGTGGCGCTCCGGGTCGGCCTCCACCCGTCGCCATCGGTCGGGCCAGGCCCGCTGAGCCTCCTCGGGCGTGAGGCCCGCCCAGGCGCCGCGTTCGGCCTCGACGAAGCCGTCCACGACCTCGGGCGGCGGGCCCGGGAGGTGTTCGGAGACCAGGAGCGCCCCGGATCGGGCCCGGCGCAGCGGACTGGTCAGGACCCGTTCCACGGCCAGCCCGCGCAGAGCGAGGGCCGCCCGACGGGCTTCCTGCCAGCCCTCGGGGCTCAATCGGACGTCCCAGCGGCCATAGAGCACCCCCGGCCGAGGGGGCTCGACGGCGCCGTGACGCACCAGGATCCAGCGCATTTCGGGGGCGTTTCGGGGTTTCCGGGCCAGGTGTTCCCGTTAGGGTACGTTCCGGCCTTGGCGGGCGCCCCCCGCCACGGCACAATCCTTGCTGAGAGCAGGAGCCTCTCGCACCCACCGTCATGAAGATCCACCTCCTCACGCCCGTCCTCGTCCTGTGCGCGGCCCTCGGCCTCGGCTCGGACGTCCTCGCTCACGGCGGCACCTACAAGGGGCCCGGCGACACCGTGCCTCCGGGCGGCGGTTCTGCCTCCACCCCGACCCCGCCGGCGACCCCGAGCACGCCGTCCACCCCGAGCACGCCGTCCACGCCGAGCACCCCCGCCGCGCCGTCCACCCCGAACGTGCCCTCGACCCCCTCGGCGCCGGCCCAGACCGGGGCCCCGGCGACCACCGGAAGCCAGGGGCTCGTCCAGAACCTCGACACCTGGCAGTTCTGGTGGGGGTTCAACAAGGACCGCTTCCTCAACCTGCGGGCGAAGATCCACGGCGGCGAGTCGGTGACCGACCAGGGCGGCGCCCTGACCGGCCTCGGCGGGATGGCCTCGGCGCCGAAGACCTTCGCGCCGACCGAGCAGCAGATCCGCACCATCGTGCGGCCTGCGCTGCTCGAAGCGGTCGAGAACGAGGACGACCAGGACATCCTGACCGGCGCCATGGTGGCCCTGGCCAAGATCGGCCGCGACGACGACGGCAAGGCGCGCGAGCTGTTCCGCGAGCACCTCGACGCCCAGGTCCAGGAGGTCCGCGAGACCGCGGCCCTGTGCTACGGCATCCTGAAGGACGAGTCGGCGATCGAGGACCCGTTGCTGCCGCTGATGAACGACACGCCGGAGGGCCGCAAGTTGGTGGGCGGAGGCGAGGTGGACATCCGCACCCGCACCTTCGCGGCCTACGGTCTGGCCTTGATCGGCGGCTACACCAAGGACGAGGCGGTCAAGATGAAGGTGGCCGAGGAGCTGCACAAGACCCTGCTCGCGGACGATTCCTCGGCCCAGGACCTGCGGGTGGCCTGCGTCATCGGTCTCGGCCTGCTCGAGCTCGACGAGCCCGCCGACATCGAGAAGGTGGTGACCTGGCTGTCGGAGTACCTGACGGCGAACCAGGACGACGACATCGTCCTGGCGCACGTGCCGAACTCGATGGCCAAGCTGCTGGAGAAGCTGCCTCCGGGCGACAGCGCGATCTACGACCAGGTCCTCGACCAGGTGATCGGTCTGCTCGATCGCCGTTCGGACGCCAAGGTGTTCACCAAGCAGAGCGCGGTGCTCGCGCTCGGTCTCCTCGCCCGTGAAGGCGGCTCGCGTTCGCAGGACATCTACGACGTCCTGGTGGAGCAAGCGAAGAAGGGCAAGGACCTGCAGCTGAAGAACTTCACCAGCATCTCGCTGGCCTACCTCGGCTCGGCGGACCCGGTGTTCGAGTCGGAGGCCAACCGCACGCCGGTGACGAAGTTCCTGCTGGACAACATGCGGAAGAGCAACAACGCCTACGAGCAGTGGTGCGCGGTGGCTCTGGGCGTGATGGCCTTCCAGCTGAAGGACAAGGGTCAGCCGCTGCCCGGCGGCTCGACGGTTCCGGAGGCGGTCCACGCCAAGTTCAACAAGGTGCGCTCCGCGGGCGAGAAGGCGGCCTACGCGTTGTCGCTGGGCCTGATGGGCTACGAGGCGGCGAAGGCCGACATCAAGGAGGCGATGGACAAGAACCGCGCCACCGAGTTCCGGGGCTACGCCGCGATCGCTCTGGGCCTGCTCCAGGCGCGTGAGTACCGCGACTTCCTGGCGCAGCTCATCCGCGACCAGCGCCGTGACCCGGACCTGCTCAAGCAGGCCGCCATCGGCCTCGGCCTGATGCGGGACCGTGAGGTGCTGGACCTCCTGCTCGAGTTCCTGAACCCGCCGGACGGCCGCCCGACGCTGGCGGTGCTCGCCTCGACCGCGACCGCGATCGGATTCATCGGCGACAAGCGCTCGGTGCAGCCCCTGGTGGACGCGCTCCAGAACCAGAAGCTGACCCCGTTGGGCCGCGCCTTCGCCGCGGTGGCCCTGGGCATGGTCGGCGACAAGGAGTACCTGCCGTGGAACTCCCCCATCGGCGAGGACCTGAACTATCGGGCCGCGGTGGCGACGCTGACCGAGTCCAACGTGTCGAACGGCATCCTGGACATCCTCTAGGTCTCCTCGTCCACAGCCGTGGAACGGCCCGGGGCGCCAGGCGCCCCGGGCCGTTCGCATCGGTGGCGACCGAGGGCTGGAGGGGGCGGCGAAGCCCCTCCTGCCGGAGTCACCGAATGGGAACGAAAACGAGGATGGAAACCCGCGGTGGGATGGCACGGCGATTGCTTCTGCGGGATGCGGCGAGAAGCCGCTTCCCGACATGAGAAACCTCCTCCTCTCGATCTCCTTGATCGCGTGCGCTTCGCTCGCGACCTCTCCGCTCGCGGCCCACGGCGGCACCTACAAGGGCCCCGGCGACACCGTCCCGCCGGGCGGCGGCGGCGCCTCGACCCCGACGCCGCCGTCCGCGCCGGGCCGCCCGGCGACCCCGGGTTCGGGTCCCGGCCCGAGCACCCCGAACGGGCCGGCGCCCCGAAACGTCCCCACGCCCCCGAGCGGTCCGACCCAGACCGGTCCCCCATCGTCATCGACTCCTCCCGGCGGCATGGTCCAGGATCTCGACACCTGGCAGTTCTGGTGGGGGTTCAACAAGGACCGCTTCCTCAACCTGCGGGCGAAGATCCACGGCGGCGAGTCGGTGACCGACCAGGGCGGCGCCCTGACCGGCCTCGGCGGGATGGCCTCGG
>JALUUN010000111.1 GCA_027021325.1 Planctomycetota bacterium | reverse complement strand
CGCCACCTACGTCCTCGGCTGGCTGGAGGCTACGGGCGACGCGGTCAACGAGGTGAAGCGAGAGCTCTACCTCGTGGGACCGGTGTTCCGCTGCCTCTTTGTGCGCGAGGAGGAAATCCCCGAGGAAGAACTGGCCTTCGGGATCGAGGAGGTGGACGAGTCCACCCTCCAGATTCCGGACGACCTGGAGGAGGAGCCGGACGAGGAGGAGGCCGCTGCCGAACCGGCGGCCGCCGCCGCCCAGCAGGAGGACGGGAAGAAGGCCGAGCCGGTAGCCGCCGAAGCGGCTCCGGCCGGCGGGTCCGAGACGCCCGAGGAATCCAAGGAAGACTGAGCCATGAGCAGCCGCAACCGAAAGGGCCGCCGTTTCGATTTCAAGGACGTCGAGACCCTGCAGCGCTACCTGAACCCCCAGGCACGCATCCTTGGCGCCAAGCGGACGGGCCTGAGCGCCCGCGAGCAGCGGCAGCTGAAGAAGGCGATCAAGTACGCCCGCTTCCTGGCCCTTCTGCCCTTCACGAGCTGATGAAGACCCGCGTCATCCTGCGTCAGGACATCCCCGGGCTCGGCCTCGCCGGCGACGTCGTCGAGGTTGCCCCGGGCTACGCCCGCAACCACCTGGTCCCCCTGGGCAAGGCCTATGCCTTCAGCAAGGACGCGCTTCAGAGGGTCGAGAAGGACCGGGCTGCCGCCGAGGCTCGGCGTGCCGAAGAGCGGGCCCGGAACGAGGCCCTGGCGGCGCGGCTCGCCGGGGTACAGTTGACCTTCGAGGAGCGGGTGAGCCCTGAGGGCCATCTCTACGGCTCGGTCAATGCCGCGCGGATCGCAGAGGCCCTGCAGGCGCAGGGCCTGGAGATCCAGGAGCGGCAGGTGCGCCTTGCCGAGCCCTTGAAGACGGTGGGGGAATTCGACGTGCCGGTGCACGTGCACGGCGAGATCGAAGCCGCGGTCAAGGTCTGGGTCGTCGCCGACCAGGCCTCGGAGACGGCCGTTCCCGAGTCCGAGCCGGCGGGCGAAAACGCCTGAGCGGTTTTTTGCCCGCCTTCTCCCGCTTTGTCCGCAGCTTTTCCACAAGGGTGGCTGCTGCCGGAGCGGGAGCCCGCCGGGTGCGGTGGCCCGGCGGGCCGGCCGGGCTATCCTTGCGGTCCGGAATCCGCACCGCCCCATGGTCCAACGCACCTCCAGCTCCGAGACCGTTCCCTACGACCGGGAGGCCGAGCAGTCGGTTCTCGGGGCCATCCTGCGCGACCCGGCCTGCGCGGCCGACGTGATCGCGCTGCTCGAGGCCGACGACTTCTACCTGCCTCGCAACCGGCGGCTGTTCGAGCTGCTCCGGGATCTGGACCAGCGCAGCCCTGGGGCCTGCGACCCCGTGACGGTGGCGGCGGAGATCGAGCGCTTGCGCCTGGGCGAGGAGCTCGGCGGCCGGAGCTGGCTGGTGGAGCTCATGACCTCGGTGCCCTCCGGAGCCTTCCTGGAGAACCATGTCGAGGTCCTGCGGGCCCTCGCCATCCGCCGCGGCCTGCTCCGCGCCAGTGAGGAGATCCAGCGTCTGGTGCACCAGAGCGACTCCGGGGCCCAGGACCTGGTCAACGATGCGGAGCATCTGGTCTTTCGGGTCGGGGACCGCCTTGTCGGCAGCGAGATCCAGAGCACCCAGACCCTGATCCGGGACAACATCGAGAAGATCCTCCACAACGCGCACCGGGAGAAGGGGCTGGCCACCGGCTTCGCCGATCTCGACGAGCGTCAAGGATTCCGGCCCGGAGACCTGGTGGTGCTGGCGGCGCGGCCTTCCATGGGCAAGACCGCCCTGGCCCTGAACATCGTCGAGCGGGTCGCCATGGCCGGGAAGGCGGTGCTCTTCTTCAGCCTGGAGATGCCCAACGACCAGATCCTGCTGCGGCTCCTGAGCGCCCGGAGCCGTGTGCGACACGACGTCCTGCGCCGGGGGCGGGTGGATGCCAGCGACCGGCATCGCCTGTCCATCGCCGCCGGCGAGCTCGCGGAATGCCGTATCTACCTGGACGACTCCTCGCAGCCCACCCTGGCCGAGATCCGGGCCAAGGCGCGGCGTCTGAAGCGGGACGGGCATCTGGATCTCATCGTCCTCGACTACATGCAGCTCCTTCAGGCCCGGGCCGAGAACCGGCAGCAGGAGATCTCCATCATCAGCCGAACCCTCAAGTCCCTGGCCCGCGACCTCAAGGTGCCGGTCCTGGCGCTGGCGCAATTGAACCGCGCCGCGGAGCGGCGCGACAGCCATCGGCCCATGCTCTCCGACCTGCGCGAGTCGGGTTCCATCGAGCAGGACGCCGACATGGTGATGCTCCTGTTCCGCGAGGAGTACTACAACGAGACCGAGGAAAACCGGGGCCTGGCTGAACTGATCATCGCCAAGAACCGGAACGGTGCCACGGGCACGGTCACCCTGCGCTTCGCTCAGGACCAGATGCGTTTCGAGAACGCCTGGCGTCAGGCTCCGGAGGGACTGTGAGGGGCGCCGCCCCGCGACGGCCCGCGCGGCGAGGGAGCGCGGGCGGGAGCCGGCTCCTGGCCCTGCTCCTGGTCGTGGCCGCGGCCGGCGGCGCTGCCGGTGCTCAGGATCCGCCGGCGCCGCGGACGCCGGCCCAGCGCCAGGCACCGGTCCTCGCGGAGATCCGCATCGAGGGGGCCGGCGACCGCGAGGCCCAGGTGCGGGGGGCCCTGAGCCTGCGCGAAGGCCAGCCCTACTCGCCGCTGCGCTTCGAGCGGGACGTGGAGTTCCTCTGGAAGCGCCTGCGGGTCCGCCTGCTGCGTGCCACCGCGGAGGAGATCGAGGAGGGCCGCATCCGGCTGTACCTGGAGGTGGAGCCCCTGGAGGCCCTGCACCGCGTGGTCTTCTCCGGCAACGAGGAATACGAACGGGACCAGCTGCTCCTGGAGCTCGGGCTCACCGGCGGCCAGCCGGTGCATCCGACGGCGATCCCGGTCCTGGTGGAGGAGCTGGAGGCCTTCTACCGGCGGGAGGGCTACTACTTCGTGGAGGTCGTGCCGGAAGTGGATCGCGCGCGTTCCCAGTTGACGCTGCGCATCGAGGAGGGACCGAAGGTGCGGGTCGGCGACATCGAGTTCGTCGGCAACGAGGAATTCGCCGACTGGACCTTCCTCGGCATCGGCACCGACCTCGCCGGGGAACTGGAGCTGGGCGACGGCTTCCTTTTCTTTCCGGGGAGTGCCTACGACGAGGAGGCGGTGCAGCGCGATCTCGTGGCCATCGAGCAGCTGTACCGCGACTATGGCTACCTGGAGGCGCGCGCCCGCCTGGAATCCAAGGAGTTCTACGGCGACAACAGCCGCGTCGCCCTGACCTTCCACGTCTACGAGGGCCCGCGCTACCACGTGCGGGAGGTGCACTTCCGTCCGGCCGGCGCCGCCGAGAGCCTGCAGGTGTCCGAGGAGGAGCTTCGCGAGGTCGTGGGCCTGGCGCCGGGGCAGCCGCTGGAGCGCGCGCGCATCACCGCCGACGGCAGTGCCCTGCGCCGCTTCTACGGCGCCCGAGGCCATCCTGCCGGCAGCCCGGGGCAGAGCCGGACGCCGGAGTCCTTCTTCGCGTTCAATCCTCCGGACGCCTCGGGTGCGCGCCGGGCCGGGGAACC
>JALUUN010000110.1 GCA_027021325.1 Planctomycetota bacterium | reverse complement strand
AGGCCGTCCCCGGCCGCCGCCACGGCCAAGAGGAACAGAGGCTCCGAACCCTCCAGGTTCTCGTCCTCGACCAGGGTGCCCGGGGAAACGACGCGGATCACCTCGCGCTCGACGATGCCCCTGGCCTGCCGCGGGTCCTGCATCTGCTCGCAGATGGCGACCGTGTGCCCGGCCTTCACGAGACGCACCAGGTAGCTCTCCATGGCGCGCACCGGCACCCCGGCCATGGGGACGTCCTTCTCCTTGCTGCGCGAGGTCAGGGTCAGGCCGAGCTCGCGGGCGGCGACCCGAGCGTCCTCGAAGAAGAGCTCGTAGAAGTCCCCCATCCGGAAAAAGACGAGGGCCCCCGGGTGTTTCGCCTTGGCGGCGTGGAACTGCCGCATCATCGGGGTCTCGCCCTCCCGGCGGTCGCGCGATCGGCTGGGGGACGGGGAAGGCTGGCTCACGGCAGGGGGGTCTCCTGGGGCGGGATTCTAGTGCCCTCCCGGATCCGCCTCTGCGCGTAGGCTCTGGGGCTGCGTCCCCCCCTTCCCCCCATGCGCCGGCGCCTCTTCCACCCCCCGGGCCTCGCCCTCCTCGTGGCGGCCGTCCCGGCCTGCTCGGTCCTGGAGGACTACCCGGAGGCCACGGCCGGCGCCTTCGCTGCCTTCCGGAACGGACGTTTCGAGGAGGCCGCACGCCTCTACCGGGAGCGCGAAGGCGCCCTCGAGAGCGACCGTTTCCTGTCCCTGGCCGAAGCCGGGACGGCCTGGCACGCCGCCGGGCGCCTGCGCCGGGCCTCGAAGCTCTGGCTCGAAGCCCTGGAGGTCGCCCAGGGCTTCCGCGACCGTCCTACGATCAGCGGGCGCGGCGCCGTCGAGGGCACACTCTCCATGCTCCTCAACGACAAGACCCTCCCCTACGACGGCGAGGGCTTCGAGATCGTCCTCCTCCACGGCCTCCTGGCCTGGGACTACCTGCGTCTCGGCCGCCTGGACGACGCCATGGTCGAGGTCTGGCGAGGCTACGACGCCCAGAAGCTCGAGGAGGAACGCTACGGGACCACCTACGGCATGAACCGCTTCGCGCGCTTCGTGGCAGCCGTGGTCCAGGAGCAGGACGGCGCCCTCGACGACGCGGCCCTGGACCTGCGCCAGCTGCGCCGGGAACTGCCCGGGCATCCCGCGGTCGAGGCCAGTCTGGAGCGCATCCGCACCCTGCGCGGCCCGGAAGCCCGTGATCTCCTCTCCCGGAGCGAACTGATCCTCGTCTTCGAGCAGGAGACCATGCCGCCGAAGACCTCCGAGGACCTGGTCTTCGGCTACGGCAAGACGCTGGTGCGCATCACCGCTCCTTCCTACCGGCGGGGCCCGGGGCCGGTGCGCCGCCTGCGCCTCCAGGTAGACGACCGGGAGGCCGGGGCCACCGAACTCATCGAGGACGTGTACGCCGTGGCCCGGGAGAACCTGGAGGACCGGGTCGCCTGGGCGGTGGCCAAGAGCGCCGGCCGCAACCTGGGGCGCGCCGTCCTCATCGACCGCCTGGGCGAGGAGGCGGGAGAACGCCACGGCGATTGGGCGGAGTTCGCCGTCCGCCTGGCCGGGAATCTCCTGAATCTCGCTCTCGAGCAGGCGGACCTGCGCTCCTGGAGGACGCTGCCGGCCAACCTGCAAGTCCTGCGTGTGCCGGTGGAGGCCGGGCGCCACAGTCTCGACCTGGAGCTGGAAGGCGGCGGACGCCTGCGTTACGAAAGCGTCGGCTTCCCCGCTGGACGTCCCGTCCTCCTCAGCGTCCGCTCCCTGCGCGGACGTCTCTACGCCCACCTCTCCGGAGCCGAAGAGCTTCCGGATCCCACGACGACCGAAGCCGAGTTCCAGCCATGAGAAGACTCCTGCGCCTGACGCCGGGTCTGCTTGCCCTGGCCGCCCTGACGGCGCCGGGATGCCAGCAGAACACCTGGCGCAACGACAATCTGAGCGGCAACCTCCAGTTCGTCGGTGACCCGCGGATCGAGAACGTGGTCGCCGAGGAAGGAGCCCGCATCGAATACACGGAAGCGGACCTTCCGGTCTTCCAGGTCGATCTGCGCAACCTCATGGACGACCAGGAGGCCCGGGTGCAGTGGCGCGCCGTCTGGTACGACGGCCGCGGCATCCAGATCAACGACCCGGCCCGGGTCTGGCACCCCGTCATCCTGCCCGCCCGGGGCAGCATACCGATCCGCAGCATCGCCCCCCACGAGGACGCGGTGCGCTGCGAGATCCAGGTCCAGCTCCTGAACCCCATCGAATGAACCTCCCGATCCATCACGCCATGAAGCCCGGCCTTCCCTTCGTACTCGGCCTCCTCGTCCTCCTGGGCGGCGGGGCCTGCTCCAGCAGCACCACCTACGGCGACCCCGAGGGCGTCGAGACCATTGACGACACCTTCGGCAGCACCGATCTCCTCATGATCGCCCAGAAGATGGCGGAGTCCTTCACCAGCACCAACGTCTGGGAAGAGGAACGTCCGACCATCGTCTTCGGCGGAATCAGGAACCGGACCCGCCAGCACATTGACACCACCAACATCACCGACACCATCCGCACCCGCTTGATCCAGTCCGGCAAGTTCACGGTGCTGGCCGGGGGCCAAGGGATCTCCGAGATCCAGCAGGAGGTGGACTACCAGCAGAGCGGCGCCGTGGACCAGGCGGCGGCGGTGGAGCTCGGCAAGCAGCTCGGAGCGCGCTACGTCCTCTACGGGCGCTTCACCGAGATCAAGAAGGAGGACTCCGACACCCGGGACCGCTGGTACAAGTTCACCCTGAACGCCGTGGACGTGCAGACCCGGGTGATCATCTGGGCCGAGGAGAAAACCTTCCGCAAGACCACCGAGAAGCCTCTGCTCGGGTGGTGAGGCCGCCTGCGGGCGCGGACGGGCGCCGCTAGAATGCTGCACTCCCGACGGCCTTCGCCGCGCCCGGCCGAGGCCCGCGCCCTCCTGCCAACGCCATGAACCTGCCCCGGATCCAGTTCACCGACGCCCAGCTCGCCTGGCGGGACAAGGCCGCCGAGATCGGCCGCAAGTACCTGCTCCCGCAGGCGCAGCGGCACGACAAGGATGAGACCTACAACGAGGAGGCCATGCGCGCCTGCGCCGAGGAGGGGCTCCTGGGTATCTGGGTGCCGCAGGAATTCGGCGGCTCCGACGACGGCGTCCTCGGGCTCTCCCTGGTGGTCGAGGAGCTGAGCCGCTACGACCCGGCCTTCGGCGTGGCCTTCGCCGTCAACGCCCTCGGCTCCTTCCCCATCATCCTGGCCGGGACCGAGGATCAGAAGCAGAAGTACCTGCCGCGGGTGGCGGCCGGCGAGGCGCGCTGCGCCTTTGCACTCTCGGAGAAGTTCGCCGGCTCCGACGCCGGCGGTCTGAGCGTCCGCGCCACGCGGGTGGAGGGCGGCTGGCGCCTCTGCGGCGAGAAGAAGTGGACCACCAACGGTTCCCTGGCGGACATCATCACGGTCTTTGCGGTCACCGATCCGGAGTCGCGTTCCCGGCGCATCAGCGCCTTCATCGTCGAGAAGACGGACGAGGGATTCGAGGTCCTCAAGCACGAGCCCAAGATGGGCATCCGGATGGTGCCGGTGGTGGAGACCGGCTACAAGAACGTCTTCCTCCCGGACGA
>JALUUN010000109.1 GCA_027021325.1 Planctomycetota bacterium | reverse complement strand
TGAAGGTCCGGGCCTCGGATCTCTGGACCTCGGCGGCGATCGTGACGACGGGTTCCGCCTCCCGGGCCAGGAGGTCCTCCAGGGCGGCGACGACCTCGGGGGCCACGGTCACCACCGGGATCGGCAGACGGCCGGGGGCTGCGCCGAAGGGAATCTCCGCCTCGCCGCCGCGGGCCAGGTCCGCGGGGTGCGTTCCGAGGATGACGCCCACCGCTCCGGCCTCGGCGGCGGCCTTGAGCTTGGGCCGGAGCGCCCCGAGTTCCGTGAAGGGCGGATCGGGGTTCACGCCGAACTCCGAGTAGCGGCGCACCAGGACGATCTTCCCTTCGGCGTCCGCGTCCCGGTACTCGTTCATGCCGTGGCTCTCCAGCACCACGCCGTAGCCGGCGTCCACCAGCGGCGCGCTCACCGAAGCACTCGCCGAGAGGGCGAGGGTCCCCGCGGACCAGCCCTGGCGCCCGGCCTGGACGACGCATTCCCCCGGCTCCGGCGGCAGCGCCACCGGGAAGGCCTGGAGGAAGGTCCCGCCTTCCCCCGCCGGCCGGAGGCCGGCCGCCTCGAAGGCCCCGGCCAGGTACCAAGCCGCCTGGTCGCCGGCGAAGGTCCCCGACTCGCGCCCCTGCAGGGCATCGTCGGCCAGGACCTCGACATGGCGCCGCAGCGCCCCGGCCAGGTCGGGGGCGGGCTCCTGGGGCGCAGGAGCGGCCAGGAGGAGGGGAAGGAGGAGGGGCAGGAACGCGGGGGTCATGGCGGCAGTGTAGGAAGCGTGCCCGGAACGCGGCCCCGCTAGGATCCGGCCATGCCGGCCCCTGCCCCCGGGGAACCGCGAGCCGCCTCCGCCTCCCTCCTGGGCTGGCTGGCCGGGGCGGCGCTTCCGGCCTTCCTCCAGGGCCTTCTCCAGCGCCCGCCGGCCCCTGCCGGTTGGCAGGGCGAGCTCCTCCTGACCACCTTCGCCGGCAACCTCCTGGCCGCGCTCCTGGCCGGCGGCCTGGTGCTCGGCCTGCAAGGCCTCCGCCGCCGACCCGCCCCGGGCCTCGGGGCCTCCTTCGTAGCCGGGCTGGGCCTGGGGCTCATGCCGCTCGCCGCCGCCTGGATGGCGCCGCTCCGCACCCCGCCGCCGCCGGAGGAACTGGGCGCCCTGGCCGGCCTCCCCCTCTTCCTCCTCGCCCCGCGCCTCGGCCGCTGCCTGCCCCTCGACCGGCTCCGGGCCGGCCTGCTCCTCGCCGCCCTCGCGCTCCTCGCCCCGCCGCTCGCCTTCCTCCTCGACCGCCTCGACGGCTCGGGCGAACCCGCCGCCCTCGGCGAGCGCTGGCCCAAGGCCGCCCGGCCCCGGAGACGGCCCCGGACCTGGTCCTGATCTCGGTGGACACCCTGCGCGCCGACGCCCTCTTCGGCGAGGGCTCGGCCCGCACCCCGAACCTGGAGCGCCTGCGCGCCGCCGGCCTGTCCGCCCCCTGGGCGCGCTCCTCCAGCAACGCCACCCTGGCCGGGCACGCCGGCATGCTCTCCGGCCAGGACGCCGCCGGCCACGGCGTCACCCGCAACGAGGATCCCCTGCCCGCGGACTACGACCCCTTCGTGCGCCGGCTCCAGGCCGCCGGCTGGAAGACCGCCGGCGTCGTCACCAACGGCCTGCTCCTCGGGAGCTCGGGCTTCGCCCGCGGCTTCGACTTCTACGACGACCACGCCGTCCGTGATCACGGCCGCCACCAGGCCTTCCTCCTGCAGGTGGATCCCTGGACCTGGTTCGGCTGGCTCACGGACCGCGGCATGCAGGAGGCCCTGCTGCGCCATCCCTTCCTCTGGGGAGCGCCCCCCACCGGCGTCCGCCCCGGCGAGCTCCGCGCCCGGGCGGTCGTGGACCAGGGCCTGCGCATCCTGGAAGAAGCGGACCGCCATCCGGGTCCCCTCTTCCTCTTCCTCCACTTCCTCGATCCCCATACCCCCTATCACCCGCCCAGGGAGTTCCGCGGGCGGCGCGCCGAGCTCGAGGCCCTGCCCGAGCCCTGGCGGAGCCGGGTGCTCCCCCGCGGCCGCGCCGACAACGAGCTCCTGCGCGAACTCGGCCGCGCCTTGAAGGATCCGGAACGCGAGGCCGGGGCGCGCGAGGCCCTGGCCATCCTCCACGAGCTCTACCTGGAGGAGGTCGAGTCCCTGGACGCCGAACTCGGCCGCCTCCTGGAGGCGCTGGAGGCGCGCCAGCGCCCCTTCGTCCTGCTCCTCACGAGCGACCACGGCGAGCACTTCGGCGAACACCGGACCACCCTGCACGCGAACAGCCTCTGGGAGGAACTGATCCGCGTGCCCTTCCTTCTCTACGGCGCCGGCGTCCCGGCCGGGGAACTGCCGCCTCCGGCCCTGATGGACGTCGCCCCGACGCTGCTCGCCCGCGCCGGCCTCCCCCACGAGGATCTCCCCGGCCTGGACCTCCTCGCCCCCGGGGCCGCCGAGGTCCTGCGCGAGCGCGGCCACCTGGCCCTGGACCACAAGCGGGTGGCCTGGGTGCGCCGAGGGCTCAAGTGGCTCGGCCTCTGGGACGGGCCGGGCACGGAGCCGCGCAGCTTCGGCGCCTTCGACCTGGAGCGGGATCCGCGGGAGACCGGGGATCCGCCCGTGGATCCCGCGCCCCTTCTGGAGGAGGCCCGCCCCTGGATCGAGCGCGCCCGGCCTCGCCAGCGCGGGCCCGTGGATGCCACCCGCCGGGCGGTCCTGGAGCAGCTCGGCTACGCCGAGGGCGGCTGAACCCGTCCCGCGAGTCCCAGTTCCTCCCAGCGCTCGGCGATGCGGCGCTTCGTCGCCTCGTCCATGCGGATCTCCTCGGGCCAGTCGCGCTGGAAGCCCTCCTCGGGCCACTTGCGGGTCGCGTCCACCCCCACCTTGGAGCCGTAGCAAGGCGCCCGCGAGGCGTGGTCCAGGGTCTCGACCGGCCCCAGGGTGAACTCCAGGTCGCGCTGCGGGTCGATGTGGTTCAGGACCTTCCAGGCCAGCTCGGCGTCGTCATGGATGTCCACGTCCTCGTCCACCACCACGATGACCTTGGTGAACATCGCCTGGCCCAGCCCCCAGATGGCGTTCATGATCTTGCGCGCGTGCCCCGGATACTGCTTGCGGATGCGGATCAGCATCAGGTTGTGGGCCACACCCTCGAAGGGCATGCGGTAGTCGAGGATCTCCGGGAACTGCTTGCGCAGGACCGGAAGCAGCATCCGCTCGATGGCCTCGGTCATCCAGCAGTCCTCCTGGGGCGGCCGCCCGACCAGGGTCGTGTGGTAGATGGGGTCGCGGCGCATCGTCATGCACTCGACGCGGAAGACCGGGTACTCGTCGGCGAGGCTGTAGAAACCGGTATGGTCGCCGAAGGGCCCCTCGGTGCGCAGCTCGCGGGGATCCACCCAGCCCTCGAGGACGATCTCGGCGGTCGCGGGGACCTCCAGGGGGACCGTGCGACAGGGAATCAGAGGCACCGGCTTGCGCCGCAGGAAGCCGGCGATCAGGAGCTCGTCCAGGTCGGGCGGAGCGGGCACGACGCTGGCGAAGCAGGTCGCCGGGTCGGCGCCGATGACGACCGCCACCGGCAGGCGGTCCCCGGCCTTGCCGAGGTGGCGCCGGGCGTCCTTGTGCAGGTGGGTGTGGAAGCCGGTCTCGTTGCGCGAGAA
>JALUUN010000108.1 GCA_027021325.1 Planctomycetota bacterium | reverse complement strand
GGTCTGGTCGTTGAAGTTGACCCAGGTCACCCGACCGCTCCAGCCCTCCATGGGGTGGAACCCGAGGCCGACCTGCCAGGTATCGGCCAGGCCGTTCCAGACACCGCCGGCGCCGGTCGGGGCGCCACCCAGCGGAGTCCGGTTGCTCACGTCGTAGAGGCCCGCGGTGTTGTGGTACAGCGGGTTGATGGTGATGCCCGTGGGATCGGCGGCGGCGATGCCGACCTGAAGGGTCGGATCCAGGTCACCGGGCAGATCGCTCACCCACTCACCGAGGTTGATGTCGACGTCGATCGCCCAGGCGTTGCTGTCCGACATGCTCGGAGCACCCGGGGCGTTGCTGTCCAGGAAGACGATCTCGCCGTTCCAGTCGATGGCGTCCTCGAAACTGCCGGAGGCCTCGGCGCCGAACCAGTTGGCCAGGGCCGGAGCGTTGTTCTGCGGCGAGTTCCGCAGCCAGTAGGGGCTGATCTCCACGTTGCCGAGGAACGGCAGCTCCTCCAGCACGAAGCCGAGCCGGACACCGAAGAGGTCGACGTCCCCCGGGACCGTGCCGCTCTGAAAGTTGGCCCCACCAGCGCTGATGGAGTCACTGACCATGAAGGCATCCAGGTTCACACCCTCGAAGCCGTGGTTGTACCACACGCCCGAGTAGCTGGCCGGATTCTGGTCCCAGTAGTCGGTACCGATGATGCGGCCACTGCCGAACGTGAAGTCCGAGCGGCCGACCTTGAAAGTACCGCCGTCGCCGAAGACGTCCTCGGCCGTGAAGTAGGCCTGACGGATCGCCAGGGTCTCCAGGTTGGCGAGTTCGCCGGTGGCCTGGTTGCGACTGCCGGCCATCAGGCCGGTCACGACGGTGTTGCCACCCGAACCGGTGCCGACGACCGGAAGCGTGTTGCCCCAGTTCTCGTGAGCGTTGAGCTGCACGAAAGCCGTCGCCGACTCGTTCACCTGAAAGGCGAAGTTCACCAGCAGCCGGGCGTCCACGTTCTTCTGGTCGTTGGCCATCCCGCTCGGGTTGTGCCACGTGTTGCGGACCCGCGAGTCGCCCGAGATCTGAAGACTCGAGGACTGCGGTGCGGAGACCCCGCCCTGGGCGGGAGCCACCACGTCGTTGTTCAGGTCGGCCAGGGCACGTTGCAGTTCGTCTCCGCCCTGCTGGGCGAGGACGCTGCTACCCGTGGCCACCGCGGCGATTGCCGCCAGGTTGAGCAAGCGCACCTTCATCTCCGAAACATTCCTCCTAGTGAACCCATTCGGGTGGGTCGGCCGACTCCTGCCCCGCGATCCAGGAAGTGGGTCGAAGGGCCCCTCCCTCGGGTTTCGGACCGGGGGAGGTGAGCCGGGCCTGGTTGACTGTCCTTGGTTTGCAGGATCCCCGAAGGGGGCGCCCCGCGAAGTTGGCCGGACATTTTGCCGGCGCGGCGGAAGCCGCGGAAGTGCCTTTCCCTGGCGCCACCACGGAATTCCTGGGGAGCGGGCTCCTTGCTCGATGGAATCGGCCGGTCCTGGAGGGCCTTTTCCCCGGAAATGGGAGGAACGGGGGATTCGCGCCGAAAGAAAATCGCAAGCCTTTATGATTACGGAACTTGGAACAGAGTCTCCGGCGGCTGGATTCGCCCCCGCCCGGGCCGGATCTGGCCTTGAAGGACCCGCTCCGGTCCACTGTCCGGCCCCCGACCCGCCCTGCCCCGGCCTCCCTTGAGGATCCTCCACCTTCACGATGCCCCCCAGATCCACGGCGGAGCCACCGCCTACCTTGGGAGATTGCTTTCTGTGATGAGGGAACGCGGTCACGAACAGGGGCTGTTCAGCCTGGAGGAGGCCCCGACGGGGCTCTGCCCCTGGTCCCGCTCCTTCGCCTACGCCTGGCCGGCCTCCTCCCTGCAGCGGAGGCGGGACTTCCACGGCTTCCATCCGCCCCTGGCCCGGGCCCTGGAAGAGGCGGTCCGCGAGTTCCGTCCCCAGGTCGTCCAGGTCCAGAACCTTGCTGCCTTCCGGACCACCGTGTTCCGGACCCTCGGCCGCCTGGCGGTCCCGGTCCTGATGACCGTCCACGACTACAGCCTGGGAGATCCGAACCCCCACGGCCTGGACCGCTCCGGCCCCCTCGGCCTCGCCAGGCGGCTCCTGGACCGCTGGGGCCTGATCCGGGCCCGGCGGGAGGTCTTCCGGGCCGTGGACCGCTTCCTCTGCCCTACGGAGGCCCTGCGCCGGGGCCTGGGTCTTCCCCCGGAGCGCTCCGTCCTCCTGCGCCTGCCCCTGGAACCGGCACCCGCCGCCCCCTTCGAGGACCCCGGCGGTCCTCTCCGCCTCTTCTTCGCCGGGACCCTGTACCGCTCCAAGGGGGTGGACGTCCTCCTGGAGGCCCTGGCCCGCACCCGCGGCCCGGCCGGGGGCGCCCTCCTGCGCATCGCCGGCTCGGGCGACCAGGAGGAGGCCCTCCGGGCCCGGGCCCAGGAGCTCGGCCTCGGGGAGCGGGTCTGCTTCCTCGGCTTCCAGGACGCCGCCGCCATGGACCGCCAGTACGCCTGGGCCCACCTCCAGGTCCTCCCCTCCCGCGTCCCCGAGAACTCCCCCCTCACCGTTCTGGAAGCAGCCGCCCGCGGCCGCCCGGCCCTCGCTCCCCACGCCGGCGGGGTCCCCGAACTCCTGGAACCGCCGCAGCGGGGCTGGACCTTCCCGCCCGAGGATCCCCGGGCCCTGGCCTCCGCCCTGGAGGAAGCCGCCGCAGACCGCGAGGAGATCCAGCGCCGCGGTGCCCGCGCCCGGGACTGGGTGCGGCGGGAGTTCGACCCGCACCGCCACTGGGACGCCCTCGAAGCCCACTGGCGCGAGCTGGCGGCCGGAGGCGCGGCCCGATGAGGGTTCTCCTGGAGGGCTTCGGGCTGGCCCGCACCCGGGACACGGGGGGCGTGGACTCCTACTGGCGCAATCTCGTGCCGCGGCTCCTCGACCTCGCCCGGGAGGATCCCGGTCTGCACCTGGGCGTCCTCAGCGCCTTCCTGAACCCCTTCCGGGTCCGGACTCTCCTGCCCTACCGGCGCCGGGGCGCCTCCCTCCACCACTGGTGGCTCCCGCCCCAGCTCCTCGGCTCCCTGGGCCGACGCCGTTTGCCGCTGGAATTCTTCGCCGGAACCCACGACCTGGTCCACGCGGTGGAGCCGGTCTGGCCCTTCCGCAGCCGCGGCCGACTGGTCGTCACCTGCCACGACCTCATGTACCGCCACCATCCCCAGTACCTGGATCCCCGCTGGGTGCGCCGGCTGGAGGAGGGCACCCGCGAGGCGCAGCGACGGGCCACCCTCTGGATCTGCGTGAGCGAGCACACGCGGGAGGATCTGATCCGGCACTACCACGTGCCGCGGGGGCGGACGCGCGTCGTCTACCACGGGGTGGACGCCTCCTTCCGGGAGGCCGGCCTGGACAGCGGGGCCGTCGAGGCGGTCCGGGCGAAACGGCATCTGGACAAGCCCTATCTCTTGTTCCTGGGCTCGGTCGAGCCCAAGAAGAATCTCCGCGTCCTGCTGCGCGCCTACGCCCACGCCCTGCGCCTCGGCATCGGCTCCGAACTCGTCGTCGCCGGACGGGCCGGCTGGAGATCCGAGACCGTGCGCAGGGCGGTGGAGGAGGCGCCGGAGCTGCGCGACCGGGTCCGCTTCACCGGCTTCGTGGACCAGGAGGACCTGCCCGGGCTGGTGGGCGGCGCCCGGGCCCTGGTCCTGCCGAGCCGCTACGAGGGCTTCGGGATGCCGGTCCTGGAGGCCATGGCAGCGGGGACGCCGGTCCTCTGCAGCGACCGGGGAGCCCTGCCCGAGGTGGCCGGCGGGGCGGCCCTCCACTTCGACGCCGACGACGAGGAGGCCCTCGCTGGCCTCCTGGCCCGCATCGACGGCGACGACGGGCTGTGGGAGGATCTGCGCCGGCGGGGCCTCGAACGGGCGGCCCCCTTCACCTGGGAGCGCTGCGCCCGGGAGACCCTGGAGGCCTGGAAGCACGCCCTCTCGCTGCCCCGATGAGGATCCTCTTCGACGCCACCGCCATGGCGCTCTCCACCTACCACAAGGGGGGAGCCTGGCGCTACGGCATGGAGGTCGCCCGGCGTCTGCCCGGCCTCCTGCCCGCCGGCTGGCACCTGGATCTCTACTTCAACTTCTTCCGTTCGAGGCATCTGCAGGGCATGCAGGAGACCGCCGCCGCCCTGCCCGGCGCCGGAACCGTCCTGAGCCGCCTGCACCCGCGGCTGGTCCGGGCCCTGCGCATTCCCGCCGAGCGGCTCGCGGGGCCCCACGACCTCTTCCACGGCCCCTTCGACCGCATCCCCCGCACCCGCCGGGCGGCGCGCGTCGTCACCATCCACGACCTCGCCTTCCTGCGGGCCCCCGAGGGCCTGCCCCGGGCCTGGGTGGAGGAGCTGAAGCGCACGGTGCCGGACTCCGCGCGCCGGGCGCACCGGGTGATCACGGTCAGCGAGTTCTCGCGGCGCGACATCGTCGAGCGCCTGGGCGTCCCGCCGGAGCGCGTCCAGGCGATCCACCACGGCATCTCCCCGGCCCTGCAGCCGGCCCGGGACCCCGGCGCCGACCTGCGGCGCCTGCGCGAGCGCTACGGCATCGCGCCCGGCTTCGTCCTCTATCTCGGGACCCTCCAGCCCAACAAGAACATCGAGGGGCTGTGCCACGCCTACCAGATCCTGCGCCGCCGCGGCTTCGGCGGGCAGCTGGTCCTGGCCGGTTCCCAGGGCTGGCTCTACGAGGAGATGTGGGCGCGCATCGAGGCCCGGGGCCACGACCGGGGCGTCCTCCAGACCGGTTTCGTGGACGACGAGGACATCCCCCGCCTCTACGCCAACTGCACGGCCTTCGCCCTGCTCAGCTTCCTGGAGGGCTTCGGCATCCCGGTCATCGAGGCCATGGCCTGCGGCGCGCCGGTGGTAGCGGCCGAGGCCTGCTCCCTGCCCGAGGTCGCCGGCGGCGCCGCTCTCCTCGTGGACCCCCACGACCCCGAGGCCATGGCCGACGCCCTGGAGCGTGCGGCGACCCCCGGGCCGGAGCGCGAGGCCCTGGTCCGGGCCGGCCGTGAGCGGGCCGCAGCCTTCACCTGGGAGGCCTCGGCCCGGCAGCATGTCGAGGCCTACGAAGCGGCCCTCCGCACTCGCGACGAGGAGGGTCCCTGAGGATGCGCTTCTCCGTCTTCGTCCCGACCTACTGCCGGCCGGAGATGCTGCGCCGCAACCTCGAGGCCCTGGCCCTCCAGACCCGGTGTCCGGACGAGGTCCTGGTCTCCCTGCGGCCGGACGAGGATCCCGAGGGAATGGCCACGGTGGAGGCCTTCGCCGCCGCCCACCCTGACTTCCCGGTGCGCAAGGTCCTGGTCCACGTCCCGGGGATCGTTCCCGCCGAGAACGCCCTGCTCGAGGCGGCCACCGGCGATGTCGCCTGCCTCCTGGACGACGACGCCATTCCGCGGCCCTTCTGGCTGGAGAACCTGGCCCGGCACTACGAGTCCGATCCCCGGGTCGGCGGCGTCGCCGGCCCGGCCATCAACGTCGTGGACGGGAAGCCCGACGAGCGTCTCGCCCGCTTCCGCAACCGCGTGATCTATCCCGGCCTGATCCTCGACCAAAGCACCCGTCACACCCGCAAGGTGGTCGAGGTGGACCATTACCGAGGCGCCAATATGAGCCTGCTCCTGGAGCCCTTGCGGCGGCATGGCGGCTTCGAGGGCCGGCTTCTCGGCGACTGCTTCCGCTTCGAACTGGACGCCTGCCTGGGGGTCCAGCGCCAGGGCTACCGGCTGCTCTTCGATCCCGAGGTGGAGGCCGACCACCACGAGGCACCGCGCCGCACCGGCACCGGCCGCTTCGAGCGCATCACCGTCCACAACAACGCCGCCAACGAGACCTTCGTCCTCCTGAAGCACTGGGGCGGCGGACCGCGGGGCTGGCTGCACCTCCTGTACGCCTTCCTGGTCGGCAACTTCCCGAACCCCGGCCTCGCCTGGGCGCTGGGCGGCGGGATCCTGCGCCTGTTCTGGCGCAACCGCTACCTCCTCGGCCTCGGCGCCCTCCTGCCGGCCTGGAGGGGCCGCCTCACCGGCTGGCGCATGTATCGAGCCCTTCGCCGCGAGCAACCCTGAGGAGCTCCGGCCGGTGCCGCGCCGGCTCAGGAGCCCAGCTCCTCCACCGCGGCCCGAAGCAGCGGCCACCAGTCGTTGCCCAGAGCCTGGTTCAGGGTCCCGGTCAAGGTCGCGTCGCGCTCCGGCCAGTAGTAGGCAAAGGAGTTGCCGTAGCCGTCGTGGCCCCAGACATGCCCGTAGCCCGGAGCCACGAAGACCCGGAACAGGCCCAGGCCGTACTCGATGGCGGGCTCGCCGGTGGGACGCCAGGCCTGCATCTGCTCCAGGGAAGACGGATCTTGGAAGAGGTCCCCCGTAGCGATGCCGCGGAGAAAACGATGGAGGTCCTCACAGGTCGAGGCCAGGCCTCCCCCGCCCCAGTCAGCGCTGTTGTGGCGGAGGAGCGTCATGTCCCCCAGAGCCTCGTAGCGGTGGGAGAGGAGCGGCCGGGCGGGATCGGGATCCCTCCAGCGCAGCCAAGTATCCTGCATGCCGAGGGGCTCGAAGATCCGGGTCCGCAAGGCATCCTGGAGGGGCAGGCCCGTGACCTCCTCCGCCACCAGGGCCGCCAGGAGGAAGCCGGAGTCCGAGTAGTGCCACGCGCCACCGGGGACTCCGATCGGGTCCAGGTCGCGCACATAGGGAAGGATCTCCTCGGGCGCCCAGAGACGCTGCGGGGCGGCGAGGTAGTCGAAGAGGAAGGCGTTGATCCCCGGCAGCACGTAGGGGCCGTCCTCCCAGTAGTCCGGCAGGCCCGAGGTGTGGGAAAGGCACTGGCGCAGGGTGATCTCGGGCCCGTAGTCGTGGCCGCCGATCACCAGCAGGCCGGTGGTGGTTCCAGGGGGCAGCCAGGTCGCCGCCGGAAGGTCCAGGTCCACGAGGCCCTCCTCCTGCAGGACCAGCAGGAGCGCCGCGGTCATGGCCTTGGAGGTGCTTGCGATCTCGAAGGCGGCCCCGGAATCCATGGGCGCCCCGCCGACCTCCATCTCGCCCGAAGCCCCGCTCCAGGCCTCCCAGATGGGGCCGATGCGGACCTGGAGGACTCCTCCTCCCCGGCCGTTGTTGCGGGCCACCACCTGGTCCAGCTCCTGCTGCAGGTGGAGGCGCAGCAGGTCGGGGGAAGAGGATTCCGGCTGCTGGCAGGCCGCGGCGCAGGCGAGGACGAGACCGGCGGTCCAGAACATCACGGGCATGGCGCTCGAGGGAACGGACGAGAGGGGGCGGGAGGCGGAAGTCCACCCTAGCGCAAGGGGTCCCGCGTCCCCAGAATGGCCCCTCCCGTGCGGGACGCCGTCCCCCCCGCCCGACTTCGGATCCCCCTCCCGTGACTCGCCTGGAGAAAGGACCTCTCACGCTCCTCTGGGAGCGGATGTACCTGCTGCTCATCGTGGTCGCGGCTTCCGGGGTGGCCTCGCTCCTCGTCAGCCAGGCCATGCCCGAGACCTATCGCGGGATCACACGGGGCTACCTGCCCCTGGTGGGCGACACCTTCGGCCTCAGCTCCGAGGATGCCAACATCCCGAAGTCGCCGAAGCTTCCGACCTCGGACACCAACGCCCAGACCGCCCTCAAGGGCATTCTGGACAGCGCCGAGCTCCGGGCCATGGCCGCCGAGGCCCTGGGCGACATCGACACGGAGTACCTCCGGAAGTGGACCGATTTCGAGATCGACAAGTTCAACTTCCTGGACATCATCGCCTGGCACCGCAATCCGGAGACGGCGGCGCGCATCGCGAACACCTACATGCAGGTGTTCCAGGAGCACATCACGCGGACCCTGCACCGGGATGTGGACGCCAAGCTCGAGGCCCTGCGCAACGGCCTCAACCGCGCCGAGGCCCGGGAGAAGGAGCTCGAACAGGAGCGCCTGGACTACATGAAGGGTCTGGGCACCGTGGACTACAGCGCCGAGCTCCAGGCCCTGATCCAGCGCAAGGAGAACATCCTCTCCGAGATCCAGACGATCCAGCTGAACCTGGACTCCCAGGACGAGACCATCGCCCAGATCCAGGCGCAGATGCAGACCCGGGAAGCCGAGCTCCAGGGTCTCAACGCCAGCCACCTGCCACCCGGGAACACGGTGCCGGCGGGCTTCATCCTGAGCGGCCAGAGTTACGTCCAGAACTCGCGCATCAAGGAACTGCAGGGCCAGATCGGGCAGACCAGGCAGCAGATCGAGCAGCTCCTCATCAAGTACACCGAGGCCCACCCGCGGGTGGTCGAAGCACGCACCTCCCTGACGGTGCTGGAGGCGGAACTCGCGGAGCAGACCGAGCGCGAGCTCGGCTCCCTGAGCTTCGGCAAGGACGAGATCTACTACGACCTGGTCAAGAGCCTGAACGACGCCGCCGTGCAGCGCGCCAGCGACCAGGCGAAACTGGCCATTCTCCAGGACCGGCTGGCCGAACTGGAGCAGGAGCTCCAGGCCATGCCGGAGTACAAGATGCGGCTCGATGCCTACGAGCGCCAGCTGACGGACCTCCGCCAGACCATGAGCGAGATGCGGGCGCGTGAGCAGGAGATGGAAGTCTGGAAGCTCCGCAACGCCACCTACATCGAGGTCATGGATCCGGCCCTGCCGGAGTCGGAGCCGAAGCTCCCCAACACCAAGATCAACCTGGTCGTCGCCCTGATCCTCGGGGTCATCCTGGGAGTGGTCCTGATCGTCGTCTCGGAACGCATCCATGAGCACCGGGAGGCCGCACCGTGGTAGAGGAGCACGGACTCGATTCGCCCGAGGAGTGGCTCTTCGAACTCGAGGACGAGGAGGCCCTCGCCGAGTTCCAGGAGATCCCTGCTCCGGTGCGCGCGCGCATCGAAGAGGAGGTCCGCGAGGAGTGCATGGAGATCCTCCACCGCGAGGCTGTGGAGGAAGGCTTCCTTCCGCCGCCTCCCGAGACCCTGTACGACAAGGGCCCCGGCAGGCTCGCCCGCCTGGCCCTGACCATCGGCATCGGTGGCGTCGTCGGCCTCATCGCCACCGTCAGCGTCCTGCTGGTCATCCGCAACTTCGCCACCATCCTCTAGGCATGAGCGAGGCGCCCACCATCCGCGAAGAGGTCGAGCGCAAGCTCGAGCTCCTGGAGCGCTATCGCGCCCTGCGCCTGGAGGCCATGCTCCAGGAGCTGCGGGCACAGGCGGAACAGGAACGGGAGCGCGGCTTCTTCCCCTGGAAGGGGCGTTTCCGGAGCCGCGAGGAGATCCTGGCCCTGTACGAGACGCGCCGCCGCTACGACCGCCGCTTCCTCCTCGACACCGTGGTGCTGGCGGTCCTGTGCTTCGTGACCCTGGTGGCCGGCACAGCCCTGGTGCGCATCAATCTCCCCGGCCCGAACAAGTTCCGCGAGGCCGGTGGTCCGGCCGCCGCCGAGCCCGGCGACTGAGCCTCAGGCGCCGGCCGCCGCCCGGACCTCGGGGGAAAGATCCTCCAGGCGGATGCAGTGGTCGCGGGCGAAGGCCGAGGCGCGAGTCAGCTCGTTCTGCAGCTGGCGGATGTTGCCGGGCCAGGAGTAGGCCTCCAGGGCTTGCAGGGCGTCCTCCTCGATGCGCGCCGCCGGCAGCCCTTCCTCCGCCTGATTCTGGAGGATGTGGTGCACCAGATGCGGGATGTCGCCTTCCCGCTCGCGCAGCGGCGGCATCTGGATGCTGATCACCGCCAGCCGGTAGTACAGATCCTCGCGGAAGGCCTTCTCGCGCACGCGCGCCAGGAGGTCCTGATTGGTTGCCGCCACTACCCGCACGTCCACCTTGCGGATGGTGTTGCCCCCCACCGGACGAACCTCGCCCTCCTGGAGGAAGCGCAGGAGCTTCGCCTGGAGTTCCAGGGGCATCTCCCCGATCTCGTCCAGGAACAGTGTCCCGCCGTCGGCAGTCTCGGCGTAACCCTTGCGCGATCTGTGGGCACCGGTGAAGGCGCCCTTCACATGGCCGAAGAGTTCAGACTCGAGGAGCGTCGGCGGGATGGCCGCGCAGTTGACGGCCACCATCGGCCCCTTCCGCCTGGGGCCGTGCTCGTGCAGGGCGCGGGCGACGAGCTCCTTGCCCGTGCCGCTCTCGCCGAGGACCAGGACCGGCACGTCGGTCCGGACGATCCTCTGGAGGACGCCGAAGACCTCCTCCATGGCCGGGCTCGCGCCGATCATCCCGAAGCGGCCGGGCAGCTCGGCGGCAGGCTCGGGCTCGGGATGGCCCTGGGCATCGATCCAGCCGCGCATGGCCTCGGCCAGCCGCCGCCGCTCCCCGGCCGGCAGACGGTCGAAGCTGTCCAGGAGCTCCTGCAGCTCCTCCAGGGGATCATGCCTCAAAGCGCCACCCCCCGAAGCATCCTGCGGGCGCGGAAGGCGTAGTCCACACCGGACCAGAGGGTCAGGCCCACCACCACCCAGAACAGGCTCTCGACCAGCCACGGATTCCTCAAGTAGCCGAGGAAGCCCAGGCCCAGGCGCTCGGGGATCTGGCCGGCGGCGCCGAGGAGAATCAAGAGATAGGCCGTCTGGGCGATCATCTTGTTCTTGCCGATGCGTTCGGCCGGGAAGGCCATGCCGCGGCTTTCGACCAGACCGCGGAGAGCCGTGACCAGGAACTCCCGGGCGAGGAGGAGGACGACGGCCCAGGCCGGCATCACCCGGCCGACGTCACCCTCGATCTCCAGGCCCTGGCTGGCGGCGAGATAGACCATGGCCCCCAGGGTCATGACCTTGTCCACCACAGGATCGGCGATCCGCCCGAGGGCCGAGGTCCAGCCGTAGCGGCGGGCCAGGTAGCCGTCGAGGAAATCGCTGAAACCGGCCACCAGGTAGAACCAGAAGGACCAGAAGCAGGCGCGGATGAAGTGCGGGTCGTCGGGCGGATGCCGGAGAGTGTCCTCCAGCCACCAGAAGGTCACGACCGCCAGGACCAGCCGGGCGAGGGTGATCAGGTTCGGCAGGTGCTTCAGGTCCATCAGGCCTCCGCCAGCCGCTCCGCCTCCAGATCGTAGCCCTGCCGCACCGACCGGAAGCGCACGCGCACCAGGCTGCCGGCCTCCAGACGGCGGCCGGGATCCGGGATCCACACCTGGCCGTCCACCTCGGGCGCGTCCCGCACCGTCCTGCCCACCGCCTCGGGGCCCTGGTGCCCGTCCACGAGCACCACATCCTCGCGGCCCAGGAGGGCTTCCTGGCCGGCCGCGTGGATGCCGGCCTGAAGGGCCATCACGGCCTCCAACCGGCGCTGCGCCTCTTCGGCGGGCGGCCGGTCGGGGTCCTCTCCGGCCGGTGTTCCGGCCTCGGGGCTGAAGGCGAAGGCGCCCAGCCGCTCGAAACGAAAGGCCTGGAGGAAGTCCAGGAGCTCCTGGAACTCGCGCTCGCCCTCGCCCGGATGGCCGACCAGGACCGTGGTGCGCAGGGCGATGCCGGGCACCTCCTCTCGCAGCCGCTCGAGGATGGCCTCCACGCTCCGGCGCGTCCCGCCGCGGCGCATGCGCTTGAGCACCGGCGTCGCGATGTGCTGGATGGGGATGTCCAGATAGGGGACCACCGCCGGGCACCGGCGCATGACCTCGGTCAGGCGCCAGGGAAAGGCGTTGGGGTAGGCGTACATGACGCGCAGCCACGCGAGACCGGGAACGGCCGCGAGCCTCTCCACGGCCTCGGGCAGGCGCGGCCCTTCGGGACCGAGATCGGTGCCGTAGCCGGTCGTGTCCTCGGCGACCAGGACGATCTCCCGCACCCCCTGGGCCACCAGCTCCCCGGCCTCCGCGGCCAGGATCTCCAGGCTCTTGGAGCGCTGCCGGCCGCGGATGGCGGGGATGATGCAGAAGGCGCAGTTGTGGTCGCAGCCGTGGCTCGGCCGCAGGTAGGCATAGGAGCGGGGCGTCTGCAGGAGCCGTGGCCCCTCCGCCTGGCCCGCCGGGCGGCGGCCACCGGTGCCGGCCCGGATGCGCCGCCCCTTCAGCACCTCCTCCACCACCCGGGCGATGTTCGAGTAGTCGCTGAGGCCAAGAAAGGCGTCCACCTCGGGGAATCGCTCCTCCACTTCCTCCCGGAACTTCTCCGGCAGGCAGCCGACGACCAGGACGCCGCGCAGTTCCCCGCGCCGGCGCGCCGCCACCAGCCCGGCGATGGCGGCCTCGGACTCGTCGCGGGCCGGCCCGATGAAGGAGCAGGTATTGACAACGGCGACGTCGGCGTCCTCCACCCGGGAACAGAGGACATAGCCCTCGGCGCCGAGGCGGCCGAGGATGGTCTCGGAGTCGATGAGGTTCCGGGCGCAGCCCAGGTGGACCAGCGCGACGCGGATGTCCCGGGCCGGTGCGAGGGAAGCCATGGGTCGGAGAGCTCCGATCAGGGCCGCGGATTCTACCCGGGACTCCTGCGGACCGCCCGCCGCCGCCGCCGCTCCTAGCGGCCCTTCCGCTTCTGCATCTCCTCCCACTCCTCGAGGGTCAGGAGGATCTCCCGCGCCTTCGATCCGGTGTGGGGACCGAGGATGCCGTGCTCGGTCATCAAGTCCACGAGGCGGCTGGCGCGCGTATAGCCGATACTCAGGGCGCGCTGCAGGAGGGAGGCCGAACCGCGCCCGCTCTGCAGGATGATGCGCACGGCGTCGTCCCAGAGCGGATCGTCCACGGCCTCGCCGCCGCCCGGGCCCTTCATCTGCACCAGCTCCTCGAGATACTCGGGCTTGCCGTGGGCGCGCAGATGGTCGCAGATCTCGCGCACCTCGCGCTCGCTCACGAAGGCGCCCTGGCCCCGGATCATGCCGGCTGCACCCGGCGGCCTGTACAGGAAGTCGCCGTTGCCGAGGAGGGCGTCGGCGCCGCTGTCGTCGAGGATCACACGGCTGTCCACGGCACTCGAGACCTTGAAGGCCATGCGCACCGGCAAGTTCATCTTGATCAGGCCGGTGACCACGTCCGTGCTCGGGCGCTGGGTCGCCACCAGAAGGTGGATGCCGGCGGCCCGGGCCTTGGCCGCCAGGCGGCTGATGGCGATCTCCACCTCCTTGGCCGAGACCAGCATGAGGTCGGCCAGCTCGTCGATGACGAGGACGATGAAGGGCAGGCTGTCGGGGAACTCGTCGGGGTCGTAGTCCTCGTCGAGGCGGCGCTGCAGCTCCTTGCGGCCGAGGCCGTTGTAGTCCGTGATGTTGCGGACCCCGGCCATCTTGAACATGTGCAGGCGGTCCTCCATCTGCCGCGTCGCCCACTCCAGGGTGAAGGGCGCCCGCTTCATGTCGGTCACCACCGGGCACAGGAGATGCGGGATGTCCCGGTACAACTGCAGCTCGACCTGCTTCGGATCGATCAGGACCAGCCGCAGCTGCTCCGGCCCGCGGGTCAGGAGCCAGGTGCAGAGGATGGCGTTCAGGCACACCGACTTGCCCGAGCCGGTGGTACCGGCGATGAGCATGTGCGGCATGACCGTCAGGTCCTCGGCGGCCGCCTTGCCGAGGGTGTCCCGCCCCAGGACCATGGGCAGCTTCATCACCGGCCAGGAGGTGTCCACCTCCTCGAAGACGTCCTTCATGCGCACCATCTCGCGCTTGAGGTTGGGCACCTCGACGCCGACGGTGCTGCGGCCGGGCAGGGGATAGACGATGCGCACGCCGTGGCTTCCGAGGGCCACCCCCAGGTCGTCGCGCTGGTTCTTCAGCTTCTTCACCGAGACCCCGGAGGCGAGCTGCACCTCGAAGAGAGTCAGGGTGGGACCGCGCTCGGCTCCGACCACCCGGGCATCCAGGCCGAAGGCGTCGAAGACCCCCTGCAGGCGTGCCCCCAGGGCGTCCACCTCGGCCTGGACCAGGCTGCGGTCGCGCTTCTCGCCGCCGCGCAGCAGATCGGCGCTCGGCAGGGAATCCAGGCGCGGCTTCTTCGGCCGCGAGCGGCGGACGGGGACATCCTCGTCCTCTTCCTCCACCAGGAGGGTGGGCTCCTCCAGGCCGGAGATCCCGGGCAGGTGGGGCGTGGCCTCGCCCTCCTCTTCCGCTTCCTCCTCGTCCTCCTCCTCGCCCTCTTCCCACTCGGCGGCTTCCTCGTCCTCGTCGTCTTCTTCGTCCTCTTCGCCCTCCTCCCAGTCCTCGGCTTCCTCCCAGGAAGCCTCCTCGTCCTCCTCCTCGGTTTCTTCCCCGGCCTCCGCTTCCTGCAGGCCCAGGGGCACGCGCAGCGGTTCCTCGGCGGACGCCTCCCTCTCCGCAATCTTCTCCTTCCGTCCCCGGCGCGCCGCGGCCGTCCCTCCCCCCGCCCCGGCCACGGCCACGGCCACGGCGGCCTCCTCGGCCGGGAGGAAGGGGCGGAAGAAGCTCGCCAGGCGGCCGCGCAGACCGGTGAGGAAACCATGGCCGGAGACCGTCTCCTCGTCCTCGGGAGCGTCCAGGGGCAGTTCGGGCTGGACGAATCCGCGACGCGCCCGGCTCAGGAGATCGCGCGCCAGGGGCACGAAAGCCCACTCCGTGGCCAGGAGGAAGGCGAGGAGAGCGAGCAGCGCCAGCACCACCGCCAGACCGAAACTCCCCAGGGCGGCGAGAAGCCGCGGGTGGCCGGTGGTACCGAGCCAGCCGCCGAGGCCGAGGGGGAAGGAGGGGTTGTACCAGCCCTCCTCGGCCAGGCCGGCGGCGATGAGGCTCACCGCGAGCGTCAGCACCAGGACCCCCAGGAGCTTGATGCTCGCCTTGCCCTCGCTCTCACGGAGCATGCGGGCGAAGCCCCAGAAGATCCCGAAGAGGGGCGGCAGGAAGGCGCCCACGCCGAAGAAACGCAGCAGGCGGTCGGCGGCGATCCAGCCCCAGGCACCGCACAGGTTCTCCGAGGGCAGCTCGTTGACCCGGTAGTCCAGGAGCGCAACGAAGAGGAAAAGTGAGGCCCCGGCCAGGACCATGCCCAGGGGAACCCGCGCGCGTTCGCCGTGGAAGGCCTCCCAGGCACGGACAGCGAGGAAACGCAGGAGGGCGGCAACGCTCAGGACCAGGGCGCCGATCCAGCCGAGGACCAGCCGCAGGCCCTCCCACAGGTACCCGGCCTGGGAGCCGAGAGTCCGGGATCCCCGGGACCGCCGGGTGGTCTTCCTGCGCCTGGACGCCATGAAGGTCGCGCCTGTGCGCGGCTCATCCTAGGAAGCAGGTGCCCCCGATTCCAGGCAGGAGGCCATCTTGGGGCGCCGGGCCGCATGGCGAACCCTAGACCTGGGGGTCCACGCCGCCGCCTTCCCCCGGGGAGGCCACAGGGAAGGCCAGCCGGACCAGGGCGTCGGCCAGGCTGCGCTTGCGCGCCGGCCCCAGGCGGTGCTCGCGGCCGGTGGCGTCGAAGACGCGCAGGGTGGCGCGTTCGGCACCCTGCACCTCCGGGCCGTTCAGGACCACGTAGTCGAGGTGCTTGGCGCGCAGCTTGCGCAGGGCTTCGACCGCCCCCGCGCCTTCGGGGGCGGCGGTCTCCAGGGCGAAGCCGACCACGGTGCGGTCCCCCTTCTCGGCGGCGAGGGTGGCGAGGATGTCGGGGTTCGGCACCAACTCCAGGGTCCAGGGTCCGCTCCCCTCGCGCTTGATCTTCTCCATCCGCGCCTCGGCCGGACGGAAGTCCGCCACCGCCGCCACCCCGACCAGCCCCTGGCAGCGCGGCCAGTGGCGCCGGCAGGCACGCAGCATCTCCTGGGCGGTCTCGACGGGGACCACCCGGGCCCCCGCCGGGGGCCGCAGCCGCACCGGTCCGCTCACGAGGACCACCTCGTGTCCGCGGCGCAGCAGCGCCCGGGCGATCTCGTAACCCATCCGCCCGCTCGAGCGGTTGGAGAGGAAGCGCACCGGATCGAGGGGCTCCCGCGTCGGACCGGCGGTCACGAGCACCCGCACCCCCCCAGCATGCCACGGCGGCCGGGGGCAGTCTCTTGACGACGGCCCGGAT
>JALUUN010000107.1 GCA_027021325.1 Planctomycetota bacterium | reverse complement strand
GGGCCGCGGGCGTACTCGTTGCCGACCACGGCGTCGGACAGGCCGTCGCCGTTCAGATCCCCGCCGCCGCCGACGTCGGCGCCCAGATGGGCCGAGTGGAAGTTGCCCTTGAGGTCACACCTCAGCCCCAGGCTCAGGCCGTCCAGGATCAGGACCAGGCCGGGATCCACGAGTTCGGCGGGGTCGTTCGGTGCTTCGGCGTAGGGAGCCCCGATCATCAGGTCGGGGACGCCATCGCCGCTTGTGTCCCCGGCATTGCCGACGGCGGCACCGAAGCGGTCGCCCGCCACCGCGCCCTGGAGGACGTTCAGGACCGCCAGCGTCGCGCCGTCCAGGATCCGGACCTCGCCGGCGTCGGTCAGAGCCTGGGAGGGGTCGGCTCCCGGAGCGCCGATCAGGATCTCGGGGACCCCGTCGCCGTTCAGGTCGCCGGCGCTGCCGACCTGGCCGGCGTTCTCGCCGGCGACCGTCCCCTCCAGACGAGCGATCTCCGCGCCGGTGGCCCCGCTGAAGATGCGGACGTAGCCGGCCCCCGGCTGACCGCTGCCGGTTCCGAGTTCCGAGCCCACGCCGTAGTCGCCGAAGCCGTCGCCGTCGAGATCGCCGAGGGCGGCGATGGACTCCCCGAAGCGGTCGCCGCCGGTGTCGCCAGGGTGTTCGCGCAGGATGGACTGCGCCCCGGGGGAGACGATCCACGCGGCACCGGTCTCGTCCTGGCTGTTGATCACCGCGTCCGGGCCGGAGACCAGGAGTTCGCCGATGCCGTCGCCATCGAGGTCGCCGACGCTCTCCACCCAGTGGCCGAGGAAGGAGCGGCGCGCAGGCCCGGACACCATGGCGAGGAGGCGCCCGTCCGAGGCGGCGTACACGTACACGGCGCCGGCGTTGGTCTCCAGCCCGTCGTTGTGCTCCGGCGAGGTGATGGCGATGTCCGAGAGGCCGTCGCCGTCCACGTCGCCGGCGTCACAGCAAGCGCGGCCGAACTTCGCCCAGGGAACCGGCCCCTGGAAGACCTGGACGATCTCCCAGGTCCCGCCGGTCTCGCCGGCGGCGCCGGCCTGGGCGTGGGCGCCGGACCCCGGACCGAAGGAGAAGAGAAGCAGGAGGGCCACGGGGAGGGCCCGGGGGAGGAACGAGAGCATGGTCGCCTCCGTGAGGAGCAGGAAAGAGGCAGGGGGCATTCCCAGGATAGCCCCCTGCCGGGATACTGGGCTGCCCGCTCCGGCCCCGGAACGGGTGCCTCAGCCCCCAGGCGAGCCACCGTGCGCATCGGAAACACCGAGATCGAACTGTCCCCGCCCGCGGCCGGCACGGTCGAGTGGATCGGCGGCGAGGACCTCCTGGAGCAGGTCCTGGCCTGCTGGACCGTCGTCACCCCCCAGGACCGCCCGCTCTGCCCGCGCCTCGTCGGACGTCCGGGGATGGGCAAGACCACCCTGGCCCAGGCCGCGGCCCAGCGTCTGGGACGGCCCTGCTGGATCGTCCAGTGCACCGCCGACACCCGGCCCGAGGATCTCGTCGTGACGCCGGTACTGGGCACCGGCGGCGAGATCCGCTATCGCGCCTCGGGGCTGGCGACGGCGGTCCTCGAGGGCGGCGTCTGCATCCTGGACGAGGCGAACCGCATGCCGGAGAAGTCCTGGGCCAGCCTGGCGCCGCTCCTGGACCACCGGCGCTACCTGGACAGTCTGGTGGCGGGCGTGCGTCTGGAGGCCCACGAGGGCTTCCGCTGCTGCGTGACCATGAACGAGGACGCGAGCACCTTCGAGGTGCCCGAGTACATCCTCAGCCGCATCCAGCCGCAGATCGAGCTGCGCTATCCGGACCCGGAAGAGGAGCTGCAGATCCTGCAGTACCACGTGGACTTCGCGCCTGAGTCCCTGCTGCGGATGACCGCCGACTTCCTGCAGGAGAGTCACCGGCACCGCCTGGACTACTCGACCCGCGACGGCGTGCACATCCTGCGCTACGCCATCCGCCTGCACCGGGTCCTGGGCGAGGATCTGGAAGACGCCTTCCACCGCGCCGTGGCCCAGGTCCTGGGCCCCGACGCCGAAGACTTCGAGAAGCGGAAGGCGGCCCTGATCGACGACCGCTTCACCGACTTCGGCGAACTTTTCGGGCTCGAGGGTCTGGAAGAGGACGACGAGGAAGAGGAGGACGCCGCCGGGTGAGGGAGGATCCGGGAACGGAAGAAGGGCTGTTCCGCTGGCGGTCCGTCGAGGCGCTGCCGGTCGTCCACGGACGCCTCGCCTTCGCCTCGGAGGTCCGCCGCCGGTTGCTGGAGGCGCCGTGGGATCTCCTGGCCCTGGAGCTGCCGCCCTCGGTCCGACCCCTCGTCGAGGAGGCCGTGGCGGCCCTGCCCCGGGTGAGCGTGGTCCTGGGGCGCGGGCCGGAGCGCTTCCTGGAAGAGGGCTCGGGGGCCTGGTACCTGCCGGTCCAGCCCGGCGACGCCTTCGCCGAGGCCCTGCGGGTGGCGCGGAACGAACGCCTGCCGGTGCGCTTCGTGGACGCCGACCTGGCCGATCCAGAGGCGCAGGCCCTGAGCCTCCCCGACCCCTACGGGATCCGCAGCCTGGGCCTCGCGGACTGGTACCGCATGAGCCTGCCGGTCCTCCAGCGGCATCCGCCTTCCGCCGACGACCTGCGGCGCGAGGCGCACATGGCCTGGCGCCTGCGGCGTCTGGCCCGCGGCGGGCGGCGGATCCTCTTCGTCTGTGGCATGGCCCACTGGGAACGCATCCGGGCCCTGCTCGAGGCCGGGGGCGGCGAGGCCTGCCCGCCCGAGGCGGACGGTCTGGAGCTGCGCCTCCTGACGCCGCTGCGGCGCTCGGTGCCCTATCTCATGGGCGACCTTCCGGATCTCGTGCGCCGCTACGAGGAGCACCGCCGCGGGATCGACCTGGAGGACTTCGATCCGGCGGCCGGGGTCGTGGAGCTCCTGCGCGAAGCGCGGCGGCGCTACGAGAAGGAGTACCCCGGGAGCCTGGAACGCGCCGAGCCGCGGAGCCTCGCCCAGGTCCTGGACTTCACCCGGCGCATGACGGTACGCCGCGGAGGACTGATCCCCGACGCCTGGACCCTGACGGTGGCGGCGCGCGGCGTCGTCGGCCACGACTTCGCCCGCGTGGTCCTGGAAACCGCGACCGCCTGGCCCTGGAATCCGGGCCGGGCCAGGCGCCCGGAGCACCTGCCCATGACGGATGCGCGGGGCGTCGTGGAGGGCGAGGAGATCCCTCTCCACAACCGCACGCCCGGGACCGCCTTCCGGGTCTCGCGCCTGGAGCTGGAGCGGCGGCCGCCGGAGCGCCTGCGCCGGGCCTGGCGGCAGGCCTGGGACCACGAGCGCTACTGCTCCTGGCCGCCGGAGGACGTGGTCATCGAGGACTTCCGGGAGCAGATCGCGCGGCGCGCCCTGGGGCTGGCGCGGATCGCCCGGCGGCGGATCGAGGAGTTCCGCGGCAGCCTCCTGGATGGCCTGGCCCTGCGCGAGACCCTGCGCGACGTCGTCCGGCGGCGGATCTTCGTGCGTGAGGAGCCACGCTTCTCGGGGGCGGTGGGCGCCCTGGTCCTGATCTTCGAGGAGGACGATCTCGGCGAGCGCTATCCCTGGCGCGGCATCTGGTACGCCGAGAACCACAACGAGTCCACCCTGGCCT
>JALUUN010000106.1 GCA_027021325.1 Planctomycetota bacterium | reverse complement strand
CAGGACGGCGATGTCGCCGAGCATGGCCTTGCGCCGGTCGCCGAAGCCCGGGGCCTTGACCGCGGCGACCTTCATGACACCGCGCAGCTTGTTCACGACCAGGGCCGCGAGGGCCTCGCCCTCGACGTCCTCGGCGATGACCAGGAGCGCCTTGCCGCTCTGGGCCACCTGCTCGAGCAGCGGCAGGAATTCCGGAAGCGAGCTGATCTTCTTCTCGTAGACGAGGACCAGGGCGTCCTCCAGCTCGACGGTCATCTTGGCGAGATCGGTGATGAAGTAGGGCGAGATGTAGCCCTTGTCGAAGGACATGCCCTCGACGAACTCCAGGGTGGTCTCGATGCCCTGGGCCTCCTCGACGGTGATGACGCCGGCCTTGCCGACCTTGAGGAAGGCGTTGGCCAGGAGCTGGCCGACCTCTTCGTCCTGGTTGGCGGAGATCGTCGCAACCTTCTTCGTATCCTCGCTCGAGGTGCAGGGTTTGGCCAGATCCTCGAGGGCCTCGACGGCGGCGTGGACGGCCTTCTCGATGCCGTGGCGCAGGGCCGTGGGGCTGACCCCGGCGGCCATGTAGCGCAGCCCCTCCCGGATCATGGAGGTGGCCAGGACCGTGGCGGTCGTTGTGCCGTCCCCGGCTTCGTCGTTGGTCCGCGAGGCGACCTCCCGGACCAGCTTGGCTCCCATGTTCTCGAAGGGGTCCGCGACCTCGATCTCCTTGGCCACGGTCACGCCGTCCTTGGTGACCACCGGGCCGCCGAAGGACTTCTCGAGGATCACGTTGCGCCCGGCCGGCCCCAGGGTGACCTCGACCGTACGGGCGAGGGTCTCGATGCCCTGGAACATCTTCTCACGGGCCTTGTCTTCGAACAGGATCTGCTTGGACATGGTCGTCTCCTCCGGTGGGGCTCCGTGAGCTCAGCTCTCGATGACGGCCAGGATCTCGTCGGCGCGCAGGACCTTGTAGTCCACGCCGTCGAACTCGACCTCGTTGCCGGCGTACTTGCCGAACAGGATCTCGTCGCCGGGCTCGACCGGCACCGGCTGGCGGTTGCCCTTGCGGTCCAGCCGGCCCGGGCCGACGGCCAGGACACGGCCGCGCTGCGGCTTCTCCCGGGCGCTGTCCGGCAGGACGATCCCGCTGGAGGTGATCTCCTCCTCCTCGAGGGGCTCGACGAGGACCCGGTCCTCCAGGGGACGGAAGGCGAGCTTCGAGGCGCCCTTCCTGGTGTTCTTCTTGGCGGTCTTGGCCATGGCTGTTTCCGTTGTCTCGCTGCGTTCCGTGGTTCCGGGGGATCAGAAGTCGTCGTCCATGCCCTCGTCGGAGGCCTCGTCCTCTTCCTTCTTGGGCGCCTCCACGACCAGGCATTCGGTGGTCATCAGGGTGGCGGCCACGGAGACCGCGTTCTCCAGGGCCGTACGTGCGACCTTGGTGGGATCGAGGATGCCCATCTCGATCATGTCGCCATAGGTGTCGGTCAGGGCGTTGTAGCCCCAGGCAAACTTCCGCTCCTGGAGGATGTTGCGCACCACGACCGAGCCGTCGAGGCCGGCGTTGCGCGCGATCTGGCGCGCCGGCTGCTCCAGGGCCCTGGCCAGGATGGCCACGCCCACGGCCTCGTCGCCCTCGGCGGGCACCGCCTCGGTCAGCCCCTGGGCGAGGCGCAGGAAGGCGGTGCCGCCGCCCGGCAGGACACCCTCCTCGATGGCGGCGCGGGTCGCGTCGCGCGCGTCCTCGAAGCGGGCCTTGATCTCCTTGACCTCGGTCTCGGTGGCGGCGCCGACCTGGATCTGGGCGATGCCGCCGACCAGCTTGGCCAGGCGCTCCTCGAGCTTCTCGCGGTCGTAGTCCGAGGTGGTCTCCTCGATGGCGCGGCGGATCTGGGCGGCGCGCGCCTCGACCGCCGCGCGGGTGCCGGCGCCCTGCAGGATGGTGGTGTTGTTGTTGTCCACCAGGACCTTCTTCGCCTTGCCGAGGAGGTCCAGGCCGACCTTCTCCAGGTCGATGCCGCTGTCCTTCATGACTGCGGTGCCGCCGGTCAGGACGGCGATGTCACGCAGCATCTCCTTGCGCCGGTCGCCGTAGCCCGGCGCCTTGACGGCACAGACATCGAGGATGCCGCGGACCTTGTTCACGACCAGGGTCGCCAGGGCCTCACCCTCGACGTTCTCGGCGACGATCAGGAGCGGCCGACCGGCCTTCTTCACCGCCTCCAGGAGCGGCAGGAGCTTCTGGGCGCTGCTGATCTTCTCCTCGTGGATGAGGATGAAGGGGTTCTGCTGGACGCATTCGAAGGCCTCCTCGTCGGTGGCGAAGTGCGGGCTCAGGAAGCCGCGGTCGAACTGCATGCCCTCGACGATCTTGACCTCGGTTTCCAGTCCGCGGCCCTCGTCGATGGTGATGACACCGTCTTCCCCGACCTTCTTGAAGGCGTCGGCCAGGATGCGGCCGATCTGCGGGTCGTTGTTGCTGGCGATGGTCGCGACCGCCTTGATGGCCTCGGGGTTGCCGCGCACCTTCATGGCCTTGCGCCCCAGCTCCGAGCGCAGGTGCTCGGCGGCACGGCGCATGCCGCGGATCAGGGCCGCGGGGTCGGCGCCGACGGCGAGGTGGCGCATGGCTTCCTGGAACAGGCTGCTGGCCAGCAGCGTCGCCGTCGTCGTGCCGTCGCCGGCGCGGTCCGCGGTCTTGGTGGCGGCCTCCTTGACCAGCTGCGCGCCCAGGTTCTCGTTCTTGTCCCGGAGCTCGATCTCCTTGGCCACGGTGGCCCCGTCCTTGGTGACGGTCGGGCCTCCCCAGGACTTGTCGAGGACCGCGTTCCGGCCCTTCGGGCCGAGGGTGGAGATGACCGCTCGGGCCAGTTTGTCGACCCCGCGGGCCACCGCCTGGCGGGCTTCGACGTCGAAGGTGAGTTGCTTCTGCATTGCTCAGGTCGCTCGGTGTCTTCCCGGTCTCCTGCTGGGTGCCCGGGCCCGCCGTGGGCTCCGGGGAATCGGCGCGGGACCCTCGGCCCGCCGCCCGCAGAGGCGGGGACCGGGGGTCCGGATCGCGCCTTTCCCTAGCAAGTCCGGTGCCAGCGCGTGGGAAGAGAAACCCGGGCCCCGGCCTGCCATACTGGCACCACCCCGGGTGCCCCTCTGCCTCCATGACCGCTCCGCTCCGCCCCCTGGCCCTGCTCCTCGCCGTCCTCGCGCCCGCGGCCGGTGCCCAGGAGTTCCGCCTCCAGACCCTCGGCGGCGAGGCGCGGCACGGCAGCCTGGAGGCCTGGGATCCGGCCGGGGCCGGGACGCCGGTGGTCGCCGGACGGCCGGCCCCCGACTGGTTCCTCCTGGAGCGCCGCCGCCCCGCTCCCCGGGGAGAGACCGCGGCCGCCGGGCCCCCGTGGGAGCTCGGCCTCGCCGGCGGCGGCTGGCTGCCCGGGCGCCCGGGGCCGGGCAGCGGCGACCTGGCCTTGTGGCGGACAGCCGCCGGCCTGGGCCTTCCCGTGGACACCCTCTGGGTGCGGCGGGTGAGCCGGGTGCCGGGTCTGCCGCCCGCCGCCCTCACGGAGGACCGGCTGCTCCTGCCCCTGCCGGGCGGCGGCTGGGACCGCCTCGACGGCTGGCTCCTGGCCTGGGAAGAGGACGGCCTGCGTTTCGAGGACGCCGCCGGGGCGCGGCACTTTCCCTGGGAGCGCGTGGCCGCCCTCG
>JALUUN010000105.1 GCA_027021325.1 Planctomycetota bacterium | reverse complement strand
CCGCCATGAGCCTCAGCTCGGTCTCGGTGATCACGAACTCCCTGCGCCTGATGCGGGTGCGGGTCTAGCTCGCCGCGGCCTGGCGCTGCGCCTCCCGCTCCCGTTCCGCCTGCTCCTTCTGCAGGCGGCGGAGTTCGCGCCAGGCGGCGAGGGATTCGGCGGCCTCCTTGCGCAGACGGCGGGCGGCAGCCTCGTCGCCGCGGGCTTCGGCGGCACGGGCCAGCTCCTCGAGAACTCGGGGCGTGGGCGTGCTCTGGCGTGCGGCCTCGCCCAGGGCCAGGGCGAGGTCGGGGCCGGCCTCGCGCCAGACCCGCTCCAGGACCTCGGGCACGCGCCCGGCAGGGAGCGCGCCCCGGGCCAGGAGGAACTCCTCGACGCCGCGGGCGAGCTCCTCCTCGCCGGCGCTGCGGGCGGCGTCGAGCACCCGGAGCCAGGACCGGGGACCCGGGATCTCGAGGGCCGCGAGCCGCCGTACGAGCGCCGCCGCGGTCTCCCTTTCCCCCGCCTCCGCGAGGCGCCAGACGGCAAGCGCCGCCGGCAGGACACCCCGTTCCACCGGATAGCGCTTCTCCTCCATCCAGGAGAGAAGCCCCTCTCCGAGGGCCGTCCAGACCGGCTCCGGATCGGTGAAGTCCGAGGCGTCCGCAGGGAAGAGCCGCGCCAGCCACATGGCCTGCAGGCTTCCCGGCTGATCCGCTCCGCTCCAGCCGAATTCGCTCGGGAAGGAACCGGCCGGGAACGTGCAAAGGGCCGTCTCCAGACAGCTGCGCGCGCGTTCCGCCTCGCCGGCGGCGGCGTAGATCCAGGCGGCCCGCAGCGCCGTGCCCCGCCGCAGGGGCTGGTCCCGGGCGTCGGCGGTGGCGCAGAGCATCTCGACCCGGGGCAGGGCCTCGCGCGGCCCGACGAGATCCGTCCAGGTGTCGAGGAGGATCTGCTCCGTCTGCTGGCGGTTCCAGGAGGCACCGCCCGGCCGCAGACGCCCGAGGATCTCCTCCAGCAGGGCCACGGCCTCCTCGCCGGAGCCAAACGCCGCGCGCACAGCCTCGACCAGGACCGGCAGGGAGAGCGGCGGCCAGTCCGCCCCGGGCTGCCCGATCACGATCATGCCGCCGCCGGGATCCACCAGGACCGCCGCCCAGCGGAACCAGCTCGCCGCGCGCTCGCGGTTTCCCGCCGCGGCCCAGGCCCGGGCCAGGCGCAGGATGCGCTGGCCGTCCCGGGGATGGAGGCTGCGCTCGAGATCGCGCAGCACCGGCTCGATGTTGCGCACGAGCTCGGCGGGCGCCCGCTCGAGAAGCTCCAGGAGTTCGGCGAGGGCGATCTGGTCGGCATCGGCGGAGCGCGCCTGCTCCAGGGCAGCCTCCAGGGCCTCGGCCAGGGAATGCTCCGCCAGGAGCGCCTCCACCCGCGCCTTCAGAAAGGGCTCGAGCATGGGCAGTTCCGCGGCCTCGGCCACGCGCAGGCGCGCCTCGATCTCGGCCCGGCCCGGCTCCGTCCCTGCAACCCCCGTCCAGAGGTCCTTCCGCTCCTTCGGTTCGGAAGGCTTCCACTCCCGGTACTCCAGGAGCCCGCCCTTCGGCTCGGGCGGCGCCTCCAGTTCCTCCTCCGCCGGTGCCGTCTCCTCGGGCTCCTCCGGCCAGGACCAGGGCCGCCCGTTCACCAGGGCCCCGAGGCCGACGACGAACACCCCCGGGCGGCCGCTGCCCTCACCGGCAGGGAAGACCCGCCACAGGCGCCGCAGTTCCGCCCGTGCCGCCTCCGCGTCGCCCTCCTCGAGGAAGCGGCGCACGCGTTCGGGCCTGGGCTCCGGCAGCCGGCCGTCTTCCTCCTCCTCGCCGCCGGCGGCAGCCCCGGCGCCAGCGGTCCCGTTGCCCGCGGGCAGGAACAGGGCCGGCGAGGCCCCCGAGGCCACGAGCGGCACGGCGGAAAGGGCCTCCTCCCCCTTCGGAGAGCTTCCAGCAGCCGCTTCCGGCCCGGACTCGGGACGATTCCAGGCCTTCCACGCCTCGAGCGCCCCCCGCCAGTCGCCGCGGCGGCGCAGAACGTCCCAGAGCTCGCGGGCGAGCCGGGCATCCTCGGGCTGGCGCTCCAGGGCCTGCCGCAGGTGCGCCAGGGCCTCGCCGCTCCGGCCCGCCGCCTGCAGGGCCGTCCGGTACTGCCGGCCGAAGGAAGCCTCGTCGGGGAAGAGCTCCACCGCCCGCTCCAGGGTCCGAAGCCGGATCTCCGGAGCGCCCGTCCGGGTCACCAGCCGCAGGCGCTCGCGCATGCGCCCCATGTCAGGCGCGCCTTCCTGGTCCAGCTCGTCCCAGACGCGTTCGAAGGCCTCGGGTGCCTTCGACAGGAACTCCTCGAACAGGAGAGATCGCACCTGGCGCGGCGGGTAATCCGTCGTATCCGAAGGCAGCTCGCGCAGGGCAACCTCGGCGGCGCGCCGGACCAGCGCCTCCCCGGCCCCTTCCTCGCGCCCGCGGAAGATGAGCTCCAGGGCCTCGAAGAGCGGGTCGTCCGGGTTCGCTTCGCGTGCCGCCTCGAGGAAGCGCAGGACAGTCCGGGCGTGGATGCGTCCCGACTCCATGGAGGGCAGGGAGAGGAGCTCCCAGAGGTAGCTCTCCTGCGCCTCGTCCAGGGAGGACGCGAAGGTCGCCACGACCACCTCCTCGAACTCCGGACCGAGGGGCTCGTCGAAGCCCTTCAGCAGGCGCAGAGCGGCGATGGCGCGCAGGGTGGCCGGGATCTGGTCCGCCGCCGAGCGCAGGACCGGCGCCCGGTCCTCCTCCGGCAGGAGGCGCAGGAGCGGCCCGAGCTCGAAAGCCATGCGCCCGGCCTGTTCCTGGACCAGCTCGAAGAGCGCGTCCCGCTCCAGGAGCGGACGGCCGATGTCCTCCTGGAGAGCCGGCAGCACCTGGAGGACCGAGCCGCGCTTGCCCGGCTCCTCAAGCACCCGGTCCATGAGATCCTGGTAGAGACTGAGACGCAGGTCCTGCGGCAGGGCCTGGCGCAGGAGCGGCAGGAGCTGCCGGATCTGCCAGGAGGCCGCGCCGGGCCGGGTCTCGACCAGCCGCCGCAGCCAGGCGCGCGCCACCTTCAGGGTCAGGCCGGGGTCCTCCAGGGCCGCCGCCGCCGAGAGGACGGCCTTCAGATCCCCCTGCTGCTCGGGCTGGAGTGCGCGCAGGTCGGCCCGGCGCAGGAGCGACCGCGCCTCCTCGCGCCGGCCCTCGACGAGGAGCGGAACGAGCCCCTGGAAGGCCTCCTCGAAGGGAACCGGCTCGCCGGCGGGAGCCGGCGGAGCCGGCAGGCCGGCCTGCAGGCGCAGGGTCAGGAAGGCCCCATCCTCCGGAGCCTCTGCCAGAAGGCCCCGGGCACTCTGGAAGCGCCCGCGCTGCAAGCGTTCCCGCACCGCGGCGGCGAGGAAGGCCGCGTCCTCGGGGAAGGCGCGGCGCAGCTCCCGGTCGAGGGCATCGGCTTCGGCCCCGAGGCCGGCGGCAAAGGCGACGCGCCGCATCAGGGCCGCCCGGCGCAGGATGCGCGGACAGCGCGCCAGCGAAGGCGGCGCCTCGCCGCTTTCGAGCACCGCGCGGAGCTCCTCGCCCAGGCGTTCCTTCTGCTCCGCCCACCACCGCCGCGCCTCCGCCGGAGGCAGGGTGGCCAGCAGACCGGTGCGCAGGCGGTAGAACCAGCGGTCGAAGTC
>JALUUN010000104.1 GCA_027021325.1 Planctomycetota bacterium | reverse complement strand
ACCGGCGTGCTCGGTCCGGGGAGCAACGCCCACGGCCCGAACGAGTTCCTGCACCTGCCGACGGCGCGGCGTCTGACCTGCTCCGTGGCCTGGCTCCTGGACCGGCACGCGCTCCGCGCCTGAGTCCTCAGACGCGGGGCCGGCGCTCCCGGGCTACGGCGCGGGGAGGCGTGGGACCGACCCGGGGGTCGGGGATGGCCCAGAGGCTCGGCGGACCCTCCTCAGGATCCGGCGCGCCGCCGCCGTCGCCCTCCCAGCCGCCGGGACCGGGCGGGTCCTCGGGGTCCAGGAGCCAGTCGAAGGCGTAGAAGAGGGAGCGCGAGCGCCGGTAGAAGCCGAGGGACACGGCGAAGGCCGTGGCGGCCCCCAGGAAGGGCACCCACCAGGGCCAGCCCAGAGGCGCTCCGGCCAGCACGCTCACCGCGACGCCGAGGGGAAAGGCGAGGAGCATGTTGACCTCGCTGCCGCCGAGCCAGTGGCCGGGGCCGCGCTCGAACCTCCAGCCGCAGGTCCGGCAGGCTTCCTCGGCGCGGAAGCGGTGGCGATGGAAGACCGGGCCAAGGCCGCAGACGGGGCACCGGCCCCGGAACCCGCGGACCAGGGTCTGGAGGACGGGCGGTCTCGATCCCACGCCCCCAAGCCTAACAGAGGACGCACGGCCTCTCACGGATGGACGCGGCCGGCGGCCGCTCAGTCCCGGCCGGCTGCTGCCGCGTCTCCTGCCTCCAGGCGCAGTCGCCGCGCCGGCCGCACGCCGCGGAACCAGTGGTGCTCGTCGGGGGCGTGGTGCAGGCGCGTCGAGGAGCGGCTGCGGCTCGGCGAGACCCGGCAGTGGCCGCCGCGGGAGACCCGCTCCGTGAGTTCCTCGACCCACTGGTCCCAGCGGCGCAGTCCGGTGCGCGGATCCACGGGCAGGTCGTAGGCGTACTCGGAGTAGCGGTCCTCGCACCACTCGGCGACGTTGCCGAGGATGTGGTGGAAGCCGAAGGGGTTGGCCGGGAAGGTGTCCACCGGCGCGTGGAAGGGATAGCCGTCGCCCTGCTCGCCGGGCCAGTTGCGGATGGCCGTCTTCCAGCCCTGCTGGACGGCGAAGGGAAGGGCGCTCGGGTCCGCAAGATTCAGGCGGCCGACCACCGAAGCGGGCGTGGCCCCGGTCCACCAGGGCGTGTCGGTGCCGGCGCGGGCGGCGTACTCCCACCAGGTCTCTGCCGGCAGGATCAGGTCCACGATGGACAGCGCCGCCCGCGCCTCCTCCCAGCTCAGGTTCTCGACCGGATGCAGGCCTGTGAACCACTGGCTGCCCTCGTGCATGCCGGCGGCGAAGCGGCTCGGGTTCACGCCGGCGAGGCGCTCGTACTGCGCCTGGGTCAGCTCGTACTTGCTCAGGAAGAAGGGTTCCAGGTCCACGCGGTGGACCGGCGCCTCGTCCGGAGCGGCCAGGGAGGAGCGGAAGGCGTGGCCGTCCTCCTCGCCCTCGGCGGGGGGGACGCTGCCCACGGTTGCGGTTCCGCTGGGCACGAGGACCAGGACCACCGCCGAGTCCTCGTCCAGGACCAGGCGCCCGTCGCGGCCGCGCTCGGGCGGCGTCCCGGTCTGGACATGGGCAAACTCCCAGAGGCCGCTCCAGGGGTCGGGGCCGAGGGGCACGAGACCGAACTGGGGCGGCAGGCGGAGGCCGTACTGCAGCTCGATGGCCGCCGAGGCCTCGCGCCAGGCCTGGGCGGAGTCCTCCATGGCCCGTTCCGCCACCTCGATGAGGCCGTAGGTGTGCTCGACCCGGGCGATGGTCTCGCGGAAGGCGTGGAGCCCGTCTACGAGCCGTGCCAGGCTGTCGTGGTCGAACTGGTCCTCCGGCCGCTCAAAGCGCCAGGTGCGGCGGCGCGAGACCTCGCGCTCCAGGGCTGCGATGCGGCGGCCGAGGATCTCCAGTTCGTTGAGGACGAAGCGGCGCTCGGTCCCGCTCAGGACCTGGGCCAGCTGGTCCTGCTTGCGCCGCTGGCGCTCCAGGAGGTGTTGGAGTTCGGGATAGAGGGGGTGGGTCTGGCGGTCGCGCTGGCGCGCCTCCTCGTCCCAGGAGGGGTCGGCGCGCTCGCGCATGGCGGCGAGGTCCTGCTCGTGCAGGAGCAGACGCTCGCCGTGGAGAACGTGCGCCCGTCGCAGCCAGCCGGCAAGGCGGGCGCGGTTCTCGGGCCGCGCCGGGCCCAGGTCCCGGGCCTCCTCGATCAGCTGCTGCAAGCGGATCAGATCGGCCAGACGGTTCTTGGCCGCCAACTCGGCCTCGGCGCGGGCCTTCTCCGCTTCGATGCGCCCCTTGCTCACCTCGAGGGCGTCGCGCTGGCGCTCCAGTTCCTCGTTCTGGGCCTCGACCCGTGCCTGTTCGCGGCGCAGGGCGTCGTTCGCTTCGGCCAGCTTGGCCCGCTCCTCCTCCAGGGCGATCTGCTTTTCGAGCAGTTCGGCGTTCAGGCGGTCCAGGGCGTCGCGCTCCTGGGCCAGCTCCGCGTTCAGCTGCTGGAGCTCCCGGTTGAGATCCTGGAGCTGCAGGGCCTGGGTGCTCAGGCGCCGCTCGCGGACCTCCAGTTCCTCCTTCTGGGCGGCGATGGTCCGGTTGGCGGACTGCAACTGGTCGGCGCGCTTCTTCTGGGTCACCCAGCGGGCGGCGAAGGCCGAGCCCGAGATCAGGAGGACCAGCGCCGCCGCCAGAGAGGCAGCCATGCCGCGGTTGCGTTCGACCCACTTGCGGAACTCCGCCACCGCGCCGGTGCGCCAGGCCTGGACGACCCGCCCCTCCAGCCAGGCCCGCAGGTCCCGGGCCATGTCCTTCATGGTCGCGTAGCGCTGCGCCGGGTCCCGGGCCATAGCCTTCTCGCAGATCGCTACGAGTTCCGGCGGCGCCTGGGGCGCCAGGCGGTGCAGGGGATCGGGCGGCCCCTGGCGGACCAGCTCCAGGACCTCCATCGAGCCCCGCCGTCCGCCACGCGGGACGTAGGGCATGGTCCCGGCCAGGAGGTGGTAGAGCATGGCGCCGACGGCGTAGACGTCGGTGCGCTCGTCCACCCGCTCGTGTTCGCCGCGCGCCTGCTCGGGCGCCATGTAGGCCGGCGTGCCGACGATGTTGCCTTCCCGCGTGGCCAGCGGCGAGGACGGATCCTCGCTGGCCTCCTGGCGCGCCGTCCGGACCGCTTCCCCGCTGCGGCGCAGGACCTTGGCCAGACCCCAGTCCATGACATAGGTCTCGCCGAAGCCCCCGACCATGATGTTGCCGGGCTTCAGGTCGCGGTGGACCACACCCTTGGAGTGGGCGTAGGCCATGGCCTCGCAGACGTTCAGGAGCACGCCCACCACCCGGGTGCGCGTCCACTCCTCGTCGCCCTGGTGCAGGCGCCGGAAGATCTCGCGCAGGTCCCGGCCGCGGACCAGGCGCATGGTGAAGTAGACGCGGCCCTCCTCGTCCACACCCAGTTCGTGGACCGGGACGACGCCGGGGTGGTCCAGCTGGCCGGTGATCTGGGCTTCCTCGACGAAGCGCGAGACCACCCGCAGATCGGGACTGCCGTCCTTGCGCCGCGACAGACAGACCTTCATGGCCAGGGTACGGCGGAAGTCCCGGTCGCGGACCTGGTAGATGGCGCCCATGCCGCCGCGGGCGATCTCGCCCAGGACCTCGTAGCGGCTGCGCGGGCTCCGGGGCAGGCCC
>JALUUN010000103.1 GCA_027021325.1 Planctomycetota bacterium | reverse complement strand
ACGGCCAGGTCCCAGCGCCCCCCGGGGCGCGCGGGGTCGGCGAGCGCCGCCGCCGGCGCGCGCCGCACCACCTCCGGCGGCGGGCGCTCTCCCGCCGCCCATGCGCCGACCGCGCCCTCCGGGTCCTCGCCCACGAGCAGCACCGCCCGCGGCCGCCAGCGCCCAAGCAGTGCCCCCAGCACCGCGTCTCGACCCTGCTCCCCTTCCGACATCCCTGTTCCCGCACCTGCTGTCTCCGCCGGGCTCACGCGGGTAAGCTTATGCGAGCGTCCGCGGAGACGCACTGCTCGCCCCGGACGGCGTTCAGAAGCATCAAGATCAAAGCGGAACCAGGGCCGTCGAGCTTCGCCCGATGCACACCGCGCTCCAAGAGCCGGCCGCTCGCCGGTTGCAGGCCAGCCGGATGGCCGCGGCCCTGGCCCTGCTCATCCTCGCGCTTCTCGCCAGCGGGTGCGAACGCGAGCCCGAACGGCCGTCCGTATCCGCACCGCCCCCGGCACCGGAGCCCGCGGCGCAGGCGCCTGCCGGGAGGACGCAACCGGTGGCCGCCCCGCCTGCCCACCGTGTGAACCCGGCGGCCGCGGCGCTCGATCTCGCCACGCTCGACTGGCCGGCACTGCGCGGCTTGCTGGATCTCGACGGTGACGGTCGGCTCACGCCCCGGGACGTGGCCCGCTACCGGGCAGCCGCGATCCCTACGGAGACGGCCCGCGAGGTCCCGCCGGCGGAGGCGCCCGGCCTCCCCGACCTCGATGGCGACGGCCGCGCGGGCCCGAGCGATGCCCTGGCCTTCGAGCTCGCGGTGGGCACGCCGGGAAAGGTGCCGGGCATCCTCGACTTCGACGGCGACGGCGCCATCACCGCCTCCGACTACCGGATCGCGGTCGACCCGCTCGCCGCCCTGGCACCCGTGCTGGGGGCAGCGAAAGCGGGCGAGTGGGCCCGCGAAGCACAGGCCTGGCTGATCCCTCCCGGCCGCACCAACCTGGCTGTCGCCCCTTTCGGGGAGGGCCGGGGCTGGACCGTCCGGATCGCGCTTCCCGGATTGCACCTCCTCCCACCGGGACCTGCGGGCGGGCCCTGGCGTCTCCGGCTAGGGCCCAACGGCAGAGGCGTCGCGCTCGCGGCAGTCGAGCTGCGCACACTGGGCGAGGCGCTGCTGCGCCTGGTGCCGGAACGTCGCCCCCCGGCCGAAGCCCTGCCGGCTGAGGGAGCCGAGGTCGCGTGGGCGGGGCTGCTTTGGACGGTGGGACCGGAAGGGCTTGTCCCGCGCGGCCGGCTGCCCCCTGCGCCACAGGCACGCTCCTCGCTGTTGCCCACCCTGCTGGCCGCCTTCCGGACCGCCCACGCCCGCAGCGAGGACCGGCTCCCCCTGCTCCGCGCCTTCGCCGAAGCGCTCGAGACCGAGCTCGCCCAGATCCGAACCGGCGACCGGCAGATCGAGGGCGCACTGGCGCGTCTTGAGCGCGCCCTCGCCGCTGCCCGGGCATCCAAGGACGATCGCTGCCGGATCCGGTGCGAGGACCTCGCGCCGCTGCTCGAGGATGCCGCGAGGCTCGTAGGTGCCGCCCGTGGCGCCGTCCATCTGGCCCGCGTGGCGGTGCGCCGCGCGGAGGCCGCACTGGAGCACGAGCAGGCCGCCGGTCGGGAGATGCGGCGCCTGGCCGAGGAGATCCGTGGTGTGCTGGCCTGGAAGCGTGGCGCGGTACTGGTGGGCGAGCTGGCGGCCGACCTGCTCGATGCCCTGGTCACGGGCAACCCGAAGGAGATCGCCGCTGGCACCATCAACGCCCTCTTCGGCCTGGGCACGGATCAGGTTCTGGGCCAGCAGCGTCTTCTCGGCGAATCCGCTTCCGCCGCTGCGCCCGGCCCCGAGCAGCTCAGGGCCTTCGCGGGCTCGCTCGCCGGCGGCCTGGCCGCCCTGGGCGTGGTGGAGGTGAAGGAAGGCCGGATCGTCTTCAGGCCCAGCGTGGGAGGCGGCAACCTGGCCCGTGAGCTCGAGACCCTCCGCACGCTGAGGGCCAAGGCAACCCTGACGGACGCGGAGCGGATCCGGCTGAACAGGGCGCGGACGGCGCTGCTCGCGCCGCTGGTGAAGGGGCTGATCGCGGCGACCACCGCCACGGCGGTCTCCCGCTCTGAAGCCCATCTCCGCCAAGCCCTGCAGCACATCCGCGACTCGCAGCTCAGGGCTCTGCAGTTCCGTGTGATCGCGCAGCGCTACGAGCTGCTGGCCGAACGCGAGCTGCCCGACCTGAGCTACGTGGCCGGCCGATGGCTCGACCGGGTCAAAGCGCTGGTGGGCAGCTGTCGCCAGGCCGAAGGACGGGCCCAGTGCGAGCGGGAGAGGGCCGCCGCCGAGGCCGAGGCTCGGCGCCTGCACGCGGCCAAGGCCGAGCTCGAGGAGCGGTACAAGCGGCTGCAGAAAGCGCTATCCAACGCCTACCGCGAGCTGATGCCGCTCTACGACAAGGAGCTGGACGCCCACATCGCCTATCGGACGGCGACCAGCGAGCTGAACCGCCTGCGGCTCCATGCCGGCCAGATCGCCCTGTTGCGCGAGATCGTCGAGTTCAACCGCACCCAGGGCAACCTCGAAAAGGTGCGCAAGTTCGAGGCGAAGCTGCAGGCGGCGCTGGAGGCCCAGGCGGCCATTCCGCAGCAGGAGGCGGTGGTGCGCGAGCGGCGCGAGGCGCGCGACCGGATCCGCCGGCGCATGGCAGATCTGAAGCAGCGTATCGTCAAGCTGCGCGAGTCCCTGGAGGAGGCCCGTGCCCAGCATGACGTGCGCGCCCCCGAGCTGGAACGGGAAGCCAACCGCCGATTCCGAGAGGCCAGCCGGGCCTATTTCGCCTGCCTTCGCGCCATCCCCGAGGCGCGCGCGCCGGCGATACAAAAGGAGGTCGTACGCGTTGCCGAAGGCGCCTTCGTGGTGCCCGAGGAGATCTTCCGCTTGTGGCGTGAGCGCCAGGCCGGGCTTGCCGCGCGGCTCGCGTCGGTAGCCCAGCAGATGGGCTGCCCGGAGAAGGCGAGACCCGGCACTGCCACCGTCCGTGCCTCCACCCCCTTCGGGGGCAGGGCGGGCGATATCGTGGGCGAGGTCTTCCACCTGCCCGAGGGCACTGACCGCCTTCCGGACTTCAACCGCCTGCGTCCCGTGGGGCGGCTGCGCACCGATCGTTTCGACGTGCCGGCAAGGGATTTCGACAAGGGCTTCCCGGGCGTGACCGACCGCTTCGAGTGGTTCGGCCTGCGCTACCGCGGCGCCTTCGCGGTCCGCCGTGCGGGCCGCTATCGCTTCCGCCTGACCAGCGACGACGGTTCCCGGCTCATCATCGACGGCCGCACGGTCATCGACAACGACGGCATCCATCCGCCCCAGGCGGCCGAAGGCGAGGTCCAGCTCACGGCCGGCCGCCACATGCTCGAGCTGCAGTACTTCCAGGGGCCGCGCTACCAGGTTGCGCTCCAGCTCCAGATCCGCTGCGGCGGGTCGTGGCGCATCTGGACCACAGCGCTGCTGGCGGGCGAGGAAGGTGCCGCCTGCGCGCTTGATCCGGCTGCCGGCCTGGTCTTCGACACCAACTGGGGCCGCATGATCCTGCGCCCGCTGCCGGGCGGCGGCTACGAGGGCGAGTACGAGACCGACGAGGGCCGCATCCGGCTGCGCCCCGCGGGGAAGGACGGCACCTATGCCGGCATGTGGAGCGAGAC
>JALUUN010000102.1 GCA_027021325.1 Planctomycetota bacterium | reverse complement strand
CATCCAGCTCAGGAGGGTCGCCGCCTCGGCCGCCATGCCGAGGTTGGCGGCTCGGGAGGCATCGAGCTCGCCGAAGGCCGCGACGACGGTCTCGGCGTCCAGGCTGTCCACGACCTCGGCCCCCTCGATGTCCCCGGTCTCCTCGTTCCCGAGGACGAAGATCGGCGTGTCCGCCAGGGCCTCCATGCGCCGCAGGAAGGCGACCGTGCTGCGAGCGAAGCGGTCCGGCAGCGGATCGGCCACCACCACCGCATCGGCGTGCAGGGTGCGATAGAGGTTGGCGAAGCCGCCGGCGGCGTCGTCGGCGATCAGGGCGACGACATGGCGCTGCTCCAGGGCCGAGGCCAGGGCGGCGCGCCGCGCCGGCTCCGGATCCAGGATGTGGACCACACGCACCGCCTCCAGGCCGGTGGCCTCGCCGAGGGCGGCAATCACGCCGGGGCTGGTCTCGGCGGCCCGGCCCAGGACCAGGGCGGCGCGCAGGCGCACGGCGGGATCGGTGGAGGAGACCGCGCGGTGCAGGCCCGATCGGCTCTGCAGGTCGGCGCCATGGCCTCCGCCGAGGATGTCCATGAGGCCGAGGGCGATGGCGCTGTCCCCACGGTCCAGGGCCTGGTGCAGGGCCTGGTCGAGATCCATCTGGGGCAGGCTCATGGCCGCCGCCAGCTGGGCGGCGCGCTGGCCGGCAGCCTCCTCGCCCATAGCGCCGAGGAGCTGGATCTGGGCGGCGTAGGCCTGGGCCAGGCCCGGGCCGGCTTCGCTCCGGCCGTGCCGGGCAGCGGTGAGGAAGGCCCACTTGGCGAGTTCGAAGGGAACCAGCGGCGCGGACACCTCGTAGGCGCTGACGCGGGCGCCCTCGACCTTCCAGAGCACGCCGAAGTTCTCCGCCGGGCTCAGGCCGAGCTCGGGGTCGTTCAGCAGGTAGGCCTCGCCGGCCCGCAGGTAGAGCTCGCCGGGGTCGCCGCGGAACAGGGACGAGGCCAGGGCCTGGACCGTGGGGTCGGCATCCGTGGCCGCCAGTTCGGCGATGCGGGGGTGGGCCCGGGGATCGTCCATCTGGGCCAGGACCTGGAGGGCGCCGAGGCGCACCTGGGCGCTTTCCGACCAGGTGGCGGTCAGGACCGGCAGGAAGGCGTCGCCGCCGAGGCGGGCCAGAGCGTAGACCGCCTGCAGCCGGCGCTCGCTGTCGGGGCTGGCGAGTTCGGCGATCAGGGGCGGAGCGCCGAAGGGCCCGAACTTGACGCCGAGTTCGAAGATCGCCTGGGCGCGCTCGGCGAAGGTGTCGGCGAAGCAGCGCGCCGCGACCTCCGCGGCGGCGTCGGCATCGCGCAGGAGTTCGCGGCTGGCGTCGCGGGCGGTCTCGAGGATCTCGCGGGCGAAGGCCTCGAACTCGCCGCCGCGGGTCAGGAGCTCGAGCAGGGCGTCGTTGGACCGCGCCATGAGCTCGAGGGCGTCCTCGCGGCCGGGGTCCAGGCGGATCACCTCCCGGAACTTCGCGGCGGCCTCCTCGTACTGGCCCTCTCGGAACAGGCTCATCCCCTCCTGGAAGAGCTCCTGGGGATCCTGGGCTCCGAGGCCGGCAGCGGGGAGAAGAAAGAGGGTGGCGGCGAGGATCAGGCGGGAGGCCTGCCCGCGGCCGTTCCGGTGGATGTGGCTCATGCGCGGAACCCGGCGGGTGGTTGCGACAGGTGGATGCGGCAGGGTGGTGGAGCGCGAGCCGGGAGGGCCCGCCCGCGGCGCGCTCCGGTCGGACCCTAGCGCCTCCCGAAGCTGCGGCAACATGATAGGAACGGCCCGGGGGCGGTCAACCGGCGCCCGCGCCGCCCTCCGGGTGGCGTCCTCCGGGCGGCGCCGGGCTGATCCGGCCCAGGACCGCCGGCCTCCGGCAGCCTGTCGTCGAGGGCCAGGCGGCGGCCTCCCCGTGCCAGCAGGCGTCCGCCAGGAGAGCGAAGGCCACGGCCTCGCGCAGGTCCGGATCCCAGCCCAGCTCCCGGTAGGAACGGAGCGGCCGCTGCGGCCCCAGGGCGGCCTCCAGGGCCTCCAGGAGGGCCGGGTTCCGGGCTCCCCCGCCGCAGACGAAGACCGGTCCCCGGAAGCCTCCGGCCCGGTCCAGGGAGGCGGCCACGGCACGGGCGCAGGCTTCGACGCAGGTCGCCAGGAGATCCTCGAGAAGCAGGCCGGGGAAGGACTCGGTCAGGCGCTCGACCAGGGGCGCGCCGAAACGCTCGACGCCCGTGGAGCGGGGCAGCGGTCTCTGGAAGAAGGGGTCGGCCAGGATCCATTCCAGGACCTCCGGGCGCACCCGGCCCCTCCGCGCGAGGGCACCGTCGCGGTCGCAGGGACCGAGGCCGCTCTGGCGCACCGCCGCATCCAGGGGCGCGTTGGCCGGGCCGCAGTCCCAGGCCCGGGGCGGCTCCTCGCCCCGAAGGAGGGTGAGGTTGGCGATGCCGCCGAGGTTGAGAATGACGGCTTCCGGAGCCGTCTTGCGGTGCAGGACCCAGTCGGCGAAAGGCGAGACCGGTGCGCCCTGCCCGCCCTCGGCGAGGTCGGCGGCACGGAAGTCGGAGACCACCGGGCAGCCGAGGGCGCGAGCCAGAGGTGCGGGATCGCCGATCTGGAGACTCCCGTCCTCGGGATCGCCGTCGTGATGGAAGACGGTCTGGCCGTGGCTGCCGGCGAGGTCGGGCGGGCCGAGGCCGGCTCGGTCCAGGAAGCACCGGGCGGCCCGGGCCTGGAAGCGCCCGAGATCGCCGTGGAGCCGCGCCAGGGCGGCGAGGCCCGGAGGAGGATCGAGCAGGGCAGCGCGCAGGGTCTCGGGCAGGGGCTCGACCCCGCCAGCGAGGAAGCGGACACCGCGCGCCGCCCCCCTGCCCTCGATCTCCACCAGGGCCAGGTCGAGGCCGTCGGCCGAGGTGCCGGAGCAGAGGCCCAGGACCCGGCGCGCCACCGCCGCCGCCGCTCAGGGCTGGAGTTCGGGGACGCGCAGCTTCTGGCCGATGCGCAGGACCGCGTCCTCGCCGCCGAGTTCCGGGTTGGCCTCGACGATGAGGGACTTCAGGTGCCCTTTGCCGTAGTACTCGACGGCGATCTTCCAGAGGCTGTCGCCGGGCTCCACGACATGGAGGCGCCCTCCCGGCCCCTTCGCCGCCCGGGCGGCGGGCGCCTCGGCCGATGCCGGAGCCCGTTCGCCGGTCTCGGGCGGGGCGGGCAGGACCAGGAGCTGGCCGATCTGCAGGGTCTCGGCCCGGAGCCCCGGGTTCGCGGCCTCGATGAGGCGATGGAGACTGGCCTTGCCGTAGTAGGCCTGGGCGATGTCGGAGAGGGTTTCGCCGGCGCGCACGCGGTGTTCCCGGGGCCAGGCCGGCACCGGGGCGTCCTCCGGCTCCGGAGGCGCCTCCTCCTGGACCTCGGAGGGGAGTGCGCTGGAAGCAGGAGCCTCGACCAGGAGCACGGCGTCGGCCTCGTGGGTCCGGGGCCGGATGCGCACCGGGGCAGGCTCCGACCCGGCAGCCGGGATCTGGAGGGAGGGTGCGGGCAGGGCGGGATGGCCGGCGGCGTCGGCCGGATCCACCCAGTCCGAGGAGGCCGCGGCGGGCGGCTTGCCGCCGGGCAGGATCTCCTCCCTGCCCAGGCCCTGCCAGACCACGACGCCCATGAGGAAGCCGACCAGGGCCAGGGCCCCGATCACGATCTGCTTCTCCAGTCTTCCCATGC
>JALUUN010000101.1 GCA_027021325.1 Planctomycetota bacterium | reverse complement strand
GAGAACGTAGTTCAACTGGACGTGGAGGCGTTCGGTCAGGTACCAGTTCAGACCGACGGTCAGGTCCTGGACGGAGCCCCCGTAGACCAGGGATTCCCGGAGATCCAGGCGCGAGTAGCGTCCGGTCAGTTCCAAGGCGCCCGGGCCTCCCTCGCCGATGGCTCCCAGGGGCGACACCCGGCCGAAGGAACCCTTCTTGCGGGAATAGGGCCGGTACTCCCCGGTCAGGAACCAACTCCCCTGGAAGTAGTAGCCCTGGAAGCGCTGCCAGGATCCGCTGCTCAGGGCCCAGGCGTGGATGAACTCGCCCTGGAGGGAGAGCGGCCCCAGGACCACGGCGGCCTCCAAGCCGCCGAGGCGCACTTCGCCGGCGGGGAAGGTCCCGGTGTCCACGATGCGCGGCGCCAGGTCGGATTCCGGCCGGGAGCGGAAGCGCGCCTCCCCCTGGTCCGGGTTGCGCAGACTGCCCGCCAGGCCGAGGTGCAGGAGGCGGCGGCCGTCGTCCTCGTACCAGGGGATCCAGGTGACCCGCGTGGTGCCGGCGAACTCCTTGCCGCTGCCCTCGTCGGCGCCGAAGGCCGAAGAATCGGTGTCGCGGAAGAGGCCGGCGGCCCAGGTCATGCGCTTGCCGGCGGCGGTGTCGTAGGCCATGAAGCCGAGATTGCGGCCGGGCACGAGGGCATTGGCGAGGGAGCGCTCGAGGAAGGTGAGGTAGTTGCTGCTGGTACGGTTCTCGAGACCGAAGGGCTCCTTGAAGTGGCCGACGCGCAGGGAATCCACGACCGGAACGTCCTCGAACTGGGCATAGGCATCCCGGATGCCGGCCGTGCCGTCGGAGAAGTCGTAGCCCCACTTGAAGGCGAACCAGTCCTCGTACTCGCCGCTCAGGTTGAAGCGGGCGCGCCGGAACTCGGTCCCGTCCTGGAAGGGGCCGGTCATGTCCTCCACGTCCTGGTCGGCGGAGAAGAAGGCCCAGTCGTTCTGGATCTTGCCCCTGAAGCGCAGGCGCAAGCGGCCGTCGCTGCTCAGGACTTCAAGGGCCGAGGAAGCCTCCTCCGGATCCAGCTCCTGGGGCAGCGGCTCCTCCGCCTGCCCGCGGCCGGCCTCCGGAGCGGGCGTCTCGCCGCCCGGCTCCTGGGCCTCCTGGGCCTCGCCGCCCGGCTCCTGGGCCGGTGCGGCCGCCGCGAACACGAGGACGGCGGCCAGAAGGACGCGGCAGGGCCAGGGGAGGAGGATCCGACGCATCAGCGCGCGAACGCGAAGCCCGGAGCCGCGGCCCCGGCGAGGGCGCGGAGTATAGCAATGGAAGGAACCCGCTCCGCAAGGCCGGAACGGAGCCCGGCCGGGGCACGGGCCTCCTTCAGCGACCCTGCCGAGACTTCCGCCCGCCTTGCAGAAGCGAGGCCAGGCGCCGGATCCAGGATTCGCGCATGCCCGGATCGTCCAGCAGGACCACCGGGACGGCCAGGACGCGGAAGCCCAGGTCCCGCACCCGGTCGCGGATCAGATCATCCAGAAGCCTCTGGTCGGGACGCTCATGCACCGGCCCATCGAGGTAGATGGCGATGTCGGCGCCGTGGGAGGCGATGTGCGCAAGAGCCGCGCGAGCCCTCGGCCAGCATCCCGATCCCCCTGGAGTCGCCCGCGTTCCAGGGGCGCACACTGAGGCAAGTGCCTCCGCCATAGGCTCCGCCTGTGTTCGCCACAGGATCCGCTTCCTCCAGGAAAGCTCTGGATCTGCTCGCCTGCAGAGGGCTCGCGACGAAGCTGGGAGCAGGATGTCGGCCTCCTGGATCCAGGACTTCGGAGGGCCGAGAATGCCGGCCTTTCCTTCCCGCGCATCAGGGCCTCAAGCATTCGCGAACGATGTCCTCGGGAAGCCCAAGGGCCTGCAAAGCGGCGCGGGCCTGCTCCTTCCCACGAACGGGATGGCCGGTCAGGTCGAGCCAGCACTGCAGAAGATCGGCGGTGGGAACGCCCCCGATCCAGACCGTACCGCGGAAGATGGACTCCGGGTAGGAAGCCCTGCGCACGAAGACGTCGGGAGGCTCTCCTTCCCGGGCGAGACGCATCCCGAGCCAGGCCAGCTCCTCCACGGGTCTGCGGATGTAGAAGTGCCCCACTGGGAGTTGCCAGAGCACCAGGCAACCATGAGCCTGACAGGCGGAGTGCAAGGCCAGACATGCGTCCGGCACACGGCTCGGCGGGCCTCCCGCCTCCAGCGCCTTCCGGAGGGACCGGGCAACGCTTCCCGTGGGCAGCACGAAGACAGCCGGATACTCGAGGACCGGCCGGGTTCGAACAAAGTCGCGAAGGCGCCGGAGCAGGGTAGCGACATCCGTCAGATACAGGCCCGACGGCCTCTCGCAGAGGAACCCGCCGCGCCGCATGTCCTGCGCCCAGCGGCTGGCCGTCGAGAGCGATACGCCGCACCATCCAGCCAGTTCCGAGAGCGTCGCCGGCCGAAACGGCGGATTCTCCAGCAGCTGTCCCTGGAGCAAGCGTTTCAGCATCCACTGGCCGAGGTCACTGAAGAGGCGCTGCCGCGGCCGGCCGCCGGCCCCTGCGACACGGCGAGCAGTCGAGGGAGGCGGCCCATCGGGAAGAGCCAAGGCCACCACGGGCGGCAGCCCCCGGACCTCGACCCGCCCCTGGAGGTCACAGAAGACGAGCAGAGGCGGTCCGGACTCTTCACCCTCGCCAGCGTCCAGGATCCGTCCATGAACCTCCCTTGCGTAGTCCTCCAGCGTCTTCAGCATCGACTTGCGAAGACGCCGCAGGAGAAGAACGGCACCGAGACGGGGCCGCGCCTCCCCTGGGCCCCCGTGCCCTTCCAGCCATCGGCTTCGGGCCACCCCGGCGGCAAGCAGGGCTTCGGCCAGGGTCGAGAGCGCCTTTCCGCCAACCGCGTCTCGGAAGGCAAAGAGGAAAGGCCTCCCCTCCGGATCCCGCAGAGCCCTTACCCCCCACTCTTCCCCGACACCCGGTGCCGGGTCCACCGACCAGCCAGCCTGCTGGGCGGGCCGGAGGAGCCAATCCAGATCCTCTCCTTGCATCCGACTTCCTGGCCGCGGACCTTCTTTGCAAGTTTGCGATCCTTGCAAGGTACTTGCAAGCCCCGGGGCTGGGCGCCGTTCCCTGGCCGATCATTCCTTCCGCGGCCGCCTTTCTCAAGGAGACATTCTTCGAAGGGCTCTCTGGCCCACCCGCCGGACTCTACCTGGGGCCGACCGGGATTCCGGAGGGCCACCCGGGCAGGAACCGGCTCCTCGCTCCTCTCAGCTCCTGCGCCAGGAGACCGTGACGCCCAACGCGAGCGCCCAGCACAAAGAGAAGAAGTGCGTCAGGAGCGCTGCCATCGTCGTCGTCCGCGGACGCACGGAGTCCATCAGATCGAGGGTGTCCCGAATCCCCTGCCAGTCCTCTACTTCACCCCGGGCCCCCTGCCGGGCTTCCTCCAGAACGCGGTTCAGGAGACTGCGGGCCTGTCCGAGCCAGGCTTCCTGGTGTTTCTTCGAGGATCGAGGGACAAGCCCATGAGTCAGAGCGATTCCAAGACCCAGCAGAACGTGCCATGCCGCTGCCAGTACAGCTGGCCCTCCCTGTAGGAGCAATCCAGGAGGATACGAAGCGATTCGGCGGGATTCATGCCAGGTCCGAGTCGGAAACCGGCACTCAGGCCAGGCCCTTCTCCTCCAGCCAGCGCTGGGCCTCGATGGCG
>JALUUN010000100.1 GCA_027021325.1 Planctomycetota bacterium | reverse complement strand
CCAGCACCTCCAGGAGATCCCAGCCCTCGGGGGCGCGGCCGCTGCCCCGGGCCAGCCCGGGCTGGCATTCGCTCCAGACCAGGGCCGGCAACCCGTGCCGCTCCACGAGGCGGGCGCTGACGATGCCCAGGACGCCGAAGTGGGCCTCCGGATCGCCGAGGAAGAGGACACCGGCGCCGGACTCGGCCTGCCGCTGTGCTTCCTCCTCCAGGCGTTCCATCTCGCGGCGCTCCTGGTCCTTGCGGTCCTGGTTCAGGGCGTCCAGGCGCCGCGCCAGCTCCTCGGCCTCGCCCGGGCGGTCCGTCGCGAGCAGGCGGTAGGCGAGATCCGCGGAGCCCATGCGGCCGGCGGCGTTGAGACGCGGTGCCACGCGGAAGGCCAGGTCCTCGGCATCGGGGGGCGTGCGGCAGCCGCTGAGGCGCAGGAGGGCCTGGAGGCCGGGGAAGGCGCGCTCGTCCAGGAGGCGGCAGCCGTGGGCGACGAGGGCCCGGTTGGGCCCGTGCAGGGGCATGACGTCGGCCACCGTCGCCAGGGCGGCGAGGCCCGCGGCCTGGACCAGGAAGCGGCGGTCGGTCTCGGCGAGGCGCTCGCCGCCCCGGAGGTCGCGGAGCAGGCCCCAGGCGAGGAGGAAGGCGACGCCGGTGCCGCAGAACCAGGGGAACAGGCGGTCCTCGGCGGCCCAGGGATTCAGGAGCGCCCGGCAGGCGGGGCGCCTCGGGCCCAGGCGGTGGTGGTCCACGACCAGGACCTCGACGCCGGAGTCCCGCAGGGTCTCCAGGGCACGGTAGGCCGTGGTGCCGTTGTCCACGGCGACGACGAGTCCGGCGCCGTGCTCGCGGACGGCCTCCAGGCTGGCGGTGCCGAAGCTGTAGCCATCGCGGACGCGGTCGGGGAGGTGTACCCGGGCCTCGATGCCGAGGATCCGGAACAGGCGCTCCAGGAGGACGGCACCGCACATGCCGTCCACGTCGTAGTCGCCGTGGATGAGGACCGTTCGTCCCGAGGCCCGGACCTCGGCCACGGCCTCCCGGGCCTCCCGGTAGTCGGGGAGTTCGGCCGGGTCGGGGAGCTGGGAGAGGGCCGGCTCCAGCCAGGCGCGGGCTTCGGCCTCGCCGCGGATTCCCCGGTTCAGGAGGATCTGGGCGGCCAGGGGGTGGAGGCCGAGGCTTCGGGCCAGGCGTTCGCGCTCCGCCGGCCGCTCGGGGGCAAGCCTCCATTCCCTCCGGACCCCGGTGCGCACCACCATGCCGCGCGTATCCTAGCCGCCGCCCGGGGGCCGATGCACCACGGGCCCGGCCGCCGATGGCGCGCATCCCCTCCATGAACGAACTCCTGGCCCAGGGCGGCGCCCGCGGCCTCGATCGGCACGGACGCGGAGCCCTGCGCGAAGCCCTGCACCAGGCCCTGGACCGCCTGCGCGAGCGCTGGCGGCACGCCCGGGAGGGGAGCGCCGATCCCTCGGCGGTGCCGGCGCCGGAGATCGGCCCGGAGTTCTGGGAGGAGGTCGAGGCGCGCCTCTCGGTGACGCCGGCGCTCCGGGTGCGGCGGGCGGTCAACGCCACCGGCGTCGTCCTCCACACCGGGCTGGGGCGTGCCCCCTGGCCTCGGGAGGCCATGGCGGCGGCGGTGGCGGCGGCGCGATCCGCGGTCCTGGAAATCGACGAGGCGAGCGGCCGGCGCGGGCGCCGGGAGGCGCCGGTGGCCGAGCTCCTGCGTCGCCTGACCGGGGCGCAGGCGGCGCTGGCGGTGAACAACAACGCCGCCGCCCTGCTGCTGGCGGTCGCCGCCCTGGCCCGCGGGCGCAAGGTCCTGCTCTCGCGAGGGGAGGAGGTGGAGATCGGCGGTTCCTACCGCATTCCCGAGGTGGTGACCGCGGCCGGGGCGGAGCTCGTCGAGGTCGGGACCACGAACCGCACGCGCGCCGCCGACTACCTGGAGCGCCTCGAGGACCCCGAGGTGGCCTGCGTCCTCAAGGTGCACCGGTCGAACTTCCGTCAGATCGGCTTCGTCGAGGAGGCGCCCCTGGAGGAGCTGCGGGAGGGCTGCCGCGAGCACGGCGTGCCCCTGGTCTACGATCTGGGCTCCGGTGTCCTCCACGGCCGCGGTCTGGCGGCGCTGGAGGGCGAGCCCACCGTGACCGAGGCCCTGCGCGCTGGAGCGGATCTCGTCACCTTCTCCGGCGACAAGCTCCTGGGAGGCCCCCAGGCCGGTCTCATCGTCGGTGCCGCGCCCCTGGTCGAGCGCCTGCGCCGGGACATGCTCACCCGCTGCCTGCGTCTGGACAAGACCATCCTGGCCGCCCTGGAGGCGGTCCTCGCCCTGCACGCCCTGGGCGAGGAGGCGGCCCTGCGCAGGATTCCCGCCCTGGCCATGCTGGCGGCCGGGCCCGGAGTCCTGGAGGAGCGGGCGCGGCGCTTCCGCGAGGCCCTGGCGCCGGAACTCCCCGCCGGCTGGAGCCTGGAGCTCGTGTCCTGCGAGGGACGGGTCGGCTCCGGCGCCTCGGCCGAGACCCCGCTGCCGGGCACCGGTCTGGCCCTGGCGGCGCCGGGCCTCGGGGCCGAGGACCTGGCGCGGCGCCTGCGCACGGGCCGGCCGCCGGTCTTCGGCCGCGTCCACGGGGAGCGTCTGCTCCTGGATCTCCGGACCGTTTCCGAGGACGAGGAAGCGCCCCTCAGGCAGGCGGTGGCACGGTTGTTCCGGGACGCAGCCAGCGCTGGAGCATGAGCAGGAACTCTTCGCGCTGCAGCGGTTTGCTCAGGTAGTCGTCCATGCCCGCGGCGAGGCACTTCTCCCGGTCGCCCTGCATGGCGTTGGCGGTCATGGCGACGACCGGGATCCCGCTCCGGTCCGGATCCTCGAGGGCGCGGATCCGGCGCGTGGCCTCGTAGCCGTCCATGCGCGGCATCATGCAGTCCATCAGGACCAGGTGGTAGGGGGCCTCGGCGCCCTGCACCTTCTCCAGCGCCTCGGCACCGTTCTCGGCCAGATCCGCCTGCAACCCGGCGTTCTCCAGGAGGCGCAGGGCCAGGCGCTGGTTCACGCGGTTGTCCTCGACCAGAAGGACCCGCGCTCCGCTGAAGTCGGGATGGCCTTCGGCGGTGGGGGCGGGCCCCTCGTCCTCGGGGCGCGCCAGGCCCAGGAGCCGGCGCAGCTCGCGGCGCAGGGAGCGCTCCTTGAGGGGCTTGACCAGGCGCGCCTCGAAGCCCGCCTCGCGCGCCTCGAAGGCCGAGGTGTTCGAGAAATGGCTGGCAAGGAGCATGAGGCGCAGGCCGTCGAAGCGCCGGTCGGCACGGATCCGCTCCGCCAGCTCCGGCCCGTCCAGGCCGGGCATCCGGTGGTCGCTGATCAAGACCTGCACGGGGTCGCCCTCCTCCAGGGCGGTGTCCAGGATCTTCAGGGCCTCCTCTCCCGAGGCAGCGAGTTCGTAGCGGCAGCCCAGGCGCCGCAGCTGCTGGGCCAGGACCCGGCGGTTGGTCTCGGTGTCGTCCACGACCAGCACCCGGAGGCCGACCAGATCCTCGTCGGTGATCTGCTCTGGCCGGTCGGCGTCGGCCGGCAGGGGGAAGGGGATGACGCAGGTGAAGGTCGTGCCCCGTCCGACCTCGCTGCTGACGTGGATGGAGCCGCCCATGGCCTCCACCAGTTCCTTGGTGATGGCCAGGCCCAGGCCGGTCCCGCCGTAGCGGCGGGCGGTCGAGACCTCGGCCTGCTCGAACTTCTCGAACAGG
>JALUUN010000099.1 GCA_027021325.1 Planctomycetota bacterium | reverse complement strand
TGCAGGCCGATGCCGATGTGCGGCAGGTACTTCTCGATATAGCTGCGCTTCTCGAACTCCCGGGCGAGACGCTTGCCCTTGCGGATGTGGGCGCCGAGCCTGCGTCCGGCTTCCTGCAGGGCGAGGCGTACCTCCTTCAGGATCTCGGGATAGGGGGCGATGGCCTCCTTGGCCTCGCTGGTGAAGGGCACCCAGACGCTCGCCATGTGCACCAGGATCACCGCCGGCCCTACCGGCAGAGCGCCGCGCGGCTGCTGCAGGCCATAGTTGCGCCAGGAGGTCTGGATCACGGCCTTGGTGAAACAGCAGGAGGACTGCTGGAAGAGGAGCGGGACGCGGTTGGCGAAGCGCAGGACCCGCACCGGCTCGTCGGCGGCTCCAAGGAGATCCTCGGTGTCGGTGGTGCCGCGGCGCTTCTTCTTCCGTGCCCGGATCCGGCCGGCCTCGTCCACTTCCAGTTCCGGGCCGCCGGGCTTGCCCCAGGCGATGCCGACCTCGATCTGGAAGGGGTTGCCGCGGTACACCGAGGGCGGCCGTGTGCAGACGGCGTAGAACTCCGCGTCGGCCTCCTTGCGCAGGCCTTCGAGGATGCGTTCCTCGCCGATGGGGGAGAGGCAGTCGGTCGGCGGCGAGCTGATCCGGGTCTTCTGGATGGCCCGGTACAGGCGGTCGGCCTCCTCGCGGGCGATGCGTGTCGGATAGCTGCGCTCGCCGAGGCCCGCCAGCCGGATGATGTCCAGGGCGACCTTCCTCCCGACCCGGCAGAACTCCTCCTGGAGGAAGCCGCTCAGGGTCCGGGAGCGGGTGTCCCGGAGCATCTTGATCAACTCGCCGAGTTCGACGCCGTAGGGGTGTGGCTTGATTTCCGCCGCCCGCGCCGGCACGTCCTCGCTGACGCGCTCGTAGGTCTTCGGCTCGCCGGAGGGCGGTCGCAGCTCCAGGCGCGCGTGGGGATTGGCGACGGCGGTCTGCTTGACGTAGTCCTCGACCGAACGCAGGCCGCGCTGGTAGCTGGCCTCCAGTTCGACCTCGAAGCGAGTGCCGTGCTTGCGGTGCCAGCTCTCCAGTTCGACGTCTCTGGCGATCACCGGCTTGTTGCGGGTGAAGTCCATCTGGATCTCGAAGAGGTGGACCTTGCCGCGCTTCGTCTTCGAGACCACGCGCGGCCCGCGGCCGGTGGTCATCTGGCCGTAGAGGCCGGCGGCCGAGATCCCGATGCCCTGCTGGCCGCGCGACTGCCGTCGGCTGTGGAACTTCGAGCCGTAGAGGAGCTTGCCGAAGATATTGGGGATCTGGGCGCGAACGATTCCGGGCCCGTTGTCCTCCACGGCGACCCGGAAGCGGTCTTCCTCCAGCTGCTCGATCTCGACCAGGACCTCGGGCAGGATGCCCGCCTCCTCGCAGGCGTCCAGGGAGTTGTCCACGGCCTCCTTGATGGTCGTCAGGAGGGCCTTGCGGGGGTTGTCGAAGCCCAGGAGGTGGCGGTTCTTGGCGAAGAACTCGGAGATCGAGATCTCCTTCTGCTGCTTCGCCATCTCCTCGGCGCTGAGGTGCTTGCGGGCGGCCACGGGCGGTCGGGTCCTCGGGGGCGGAGAGGGGCGCCGGCAGACCGGCGGAGGACCAGCATGGAGGCGGGATGACGCTTTTTCCAGAAAAAGAAGGATCCTAAAGACCTTCCTCTGAACGTCTTCCGTTTCGGGCCTCTCCAGGATATCGGAAAATGGATCAAGAAAAGCAACATCCTTTCCGATGATCGCCCCGAGGCCCTGCCGCAGACCTCGGCGGGAGTCCTCGGTCACCGCTTCTATCCATGGCTCCCCGTCCCTCCAAGACCGTCCTTTCGCCCCGGACCGCCGCCGGCGCCCCCGAGGATCTCGAGCAGTGGCGCCACCTCGTCTGGTACGTGGTCAACCGCATCCGGCCGCGGCTGCCGGCCTGTGTCTCCGAGGAGGACCTGTTCTCGGCCGGCATGGTCGGGCTCATGGTCGCCTCCCGTTCCTACGACGCCAGCCGCGGCGCCGAGTTCAAGACCTACGCCTACCACCGGATCCGGGGGGCGATCCTCGACGAACTGCGGCGCCTGGACTTCCTGCCGCGCTCGCAGCGCGAGAAAGCCCGCGCCGACGGACGCGAGGCACCGGCCATGGTCGCCATCCCGACCGACGAGGACGGCCAGGAAAGCCTCGCCGCCCGGGAGTTCGAGCCGGGCTGCGAGACCGAGGACCTGCGGGACCTGCTGCTGCGCGAAGTGGACCGGCTGCCCGAGAAGATGCGCATCGTCATGACCCTGTACTACCAGGAGGGCCTGCGCATGCGCGAGATCGGAGACCGTCTGGGCCTCACCGAGTCCCGGGTCAGCCAGATCCACTCCAACGCCGTGAGCCGCCTGCGCCGAAGTCTGCGCTCCGCCGCCGGCCTGGAAGACGACGAGCCGTCTTGAGGCGCGGACCGGGCGCCGGTCCTGCTAGGATGCCGGCATGCTCGGCCTTTCGTGGTGGCTGGCCGCTGTCGCGGCCGCCTGGCAGGCTCCTGGGGCGGCGGATCCGCTGCCCTCACGGATGCCGGAAGCCAGTCCGCGGACCCTGTCTTTCGACATCCGCGCACGCCTGGAGGCCGACGACCGCGGCCGTCTCCATCTGATCCGCGCCAGCGAGCGCGTGACCTGGAGGAACCGGGGTGCCGAGCCGGCGCGAGAGATCCTCTGGCATGTCTACAACAATGCCTGGGCCTCTCCCGACAGTCTGTGGCTTACCGAGGCCCGGCTGCACGGCGACACCGCCGAGCCCCGGGAATGGGGCGGGACCGAGATCCTGGCGGTGCGTCTTCCCGGCCGAGGCGAGTCTCCGCCGGTGGAGATCGCCTGGGAATGGGTGGCGCCGGCGACGGCTCCCCGCGACCGCACGGTCCTGCGCACCCCCCTGCCGGAGCCCGTCCCGCCCGGCGGCGAGGTCACCCTGGAGGTCGATTTCCTCACCGATCTGCCGCCGGCCTTCCGCCGCAGCGGCTACGGCAGCGGCGGCTACGTACACGCCGTGCAGTGGTACCCGAAGCCGGGGGTCTGGGAGGAGCGGGACGGCGTCTGGACCTGGAACTGCGAGCCCTACCACTACCTCACGGAGTTCTACTCCGACTACGGCGACTATCGCGTCGAGCTGACCCTGCCCGAGCTCTACCGGGGGCCGGAGGGAGACCGCTTCGTCGCCACCGGCAGCAAGGAGGGCGGTCCTGCGGAGAACGGCGACGGCACCCTGACCTGGGTCCTCCGCGCCCGCGACGTCCACGACTTCGCCTGGACCGGAGACCCGGAAGCGCGGTTGCGCAGCCTGCGGTTCGATCCCGAGGCCCTGGGCCTGCGGGATCCGGCGGAGGAGGCCGCGGTGGCGGCGGCCCTCGGCCGGCCGGTGGAGGAGGTGCGGCCCTCCGCCTCCTGGGAGATCGAGATGCACCTGCTCCTGCAGCCGGAGCACGAGGCGTACGAGGAGCGCTACCTCCAGGCCCTGGCCCGCTCGATCTACTGGTTCGGGCTCTGGTACGGCCGCTACCCCTACCCGACGATCAGTCTGGTGGATCCGGCGCACGACGCTCGCGCCACCGGCGGTATGGAGTACCCGCGCCTGATCACCGGCGGAGCGCGCCTCTACCGCCCGCCCCGCTCCTTCAGCCCCGAGGGCGTCACGGTCCACGAGTTCGGCCACCAGTACTGGTACGGCCTCGTCGGCAACGACGAATTCCGCCAC
>JALUUN010000098.1 GCA_027021325.1 Planctomycetota bacterium | reverse complement strand
GTCGGGAAGAGGGCCCTCTGCTCCCTGGAAGTGCGGCAGCCGCCGCAGGCGCTCGAGCATCTCCTTCTGGCGGATGCCGCGGGTGACGCCGCGCACCAGGACGCCCTTGCGATCTTCGTTGTCGTCCTCCAGATGCCGGCGCACGGCGTCGGCGATGATCCAGTCCATCTCCTTGGCGAAGAAGGGCTCCCAGGTGATGAGGTTCGGGATCTGGATGTCGCTCTTCCAGGAGTGCTGGGCGCCTTCCGGGCTCAGGGTGCAGCCGCTGGGCGTTCCCACCAGGAGGAAACTGCTGCCCCAGTAGAGGTTGTAGTAGAGCTGGTCCAGGGCGCGTTTGATGAAGAAGTCATAGACCGTCATCATCGGGAAGTAGGGCACTCCCGTGAACTCCTTCATCTTGCCGAAGGCCCCGGCGGCGGACATGCAGTTGGCCTCGGCGATCTCGAAGCGGATGTGCCGGGTCCAGGGATCCTCGTGCATGGCCAGCTCCGGCCGCCCGCGCTCGCGCAGGCCGAACTCCTCCTCCGGGTTCTCCGTCGGTTCCGGCCCGTAGACCTTCTGGTCCATGACCGGATTGATGTTGGTGCTCGTGCCGACGTCGGGCGACATGGTGAGGAGAAAGTCCGCGGCCTCGGCCCAGGCCTCCTCCGCCGGGGTCAGGGCCCGTCCGGGGTCCCGCCCGGCCGCCTGGAGTTCGTCCTGGACGCCGACCCGGACCAGGCGTCCGGCGATCTGTCCCCAGGCCCACTGGGTGTGCGCCCAGGGCACCATGCGGGTGTCCACGCCGACCTCCTGGGGCAGGGGCCAGTGGCGCTCCAGACGCTCACGGACCGTGCGCTGGTTCTGCTCGATGCGTTCCAGGGAGGCCTCGTTGCCCTCGCGCATCCAGCGGCCGCGCTCCTCCAGGAAGCGGAGTTCGGGCCCGCCGGGCTCCCAGTTCCCCACCCGGTCGTAGGGGGCCTCGCGGTCCAGGCCCTCGGCGGCGAGCAGCTCGAGAATCTCCTCCTCTTCGGGGATGGTGCTGTGGTTGCCCGGGGCGGCGGCGCAGCGCAGGCCCCAGCCCTTGATCGTGTGCGCGACGACCATCACCGGGACCTTGAGGTTGCGTCGTGCTTCGAGCAGGGCCTCGGCCATGCACACCACATCGTGGCCGCCCAGGTCCGGAATCGCCCGCGCCAGGTCCTCGTCCGAGACTTCGCGGAGGAAGCGGTCGATGGCGGGACTGCGCTCCCGCAGCTCGGCCCGGAACAGCTCCGGATCGCGCTGGAAGAGGATGCCCTGGTACTCGTAGTCGCTGAAGCGCGTCTCCAGGAGCTCGCGGAAGACCTCGCCGCCGGGGCGCTGGAAGAGTTCCTCGCGGAAGCGGCCGTGGCGCACCTGGATCACTTCCCAGCCGTTGGCCCGGGCCGTGCGCTCGATGCGGTCGGCGTCGGTGCCGTGCAGGCTGCGCTCGTTCGGCATGCGCGTGCCGTCGAGGTTCTGGCGGTTGTAGTCGATGATCCAGGTGACGTTGCCGAGCTCGCGCTCGGCGATGTCGGGCAGGGCCTCCATGAGGGAGCCCTCGCGGAACTCCGAGTCGCCGATCAGCGACCAGAAGTGCTTCTTGCCGCGGATGGCGAAGCCGTGGTCGCTGGCGTAGTCGTAGGCCAGGGCGAGGTAGGCGCTGCACACCGGCGGGATGCCGACGGTGCCGCTCGGCAGGGTCCGCCAGGTATCGGGATCGTGATCCGAGTGGTAGGACTGGAAGACCGGCTCGCCGGCCTTGGAGAAGCGGCGCAGGCGGTGCATGGCGCCCTCCATCTCCGCGTCGTCCAGCCAGCGGCCCGCCTTGCGGTCGCGGAAGAAGCGCAGGAGGTAGTGGTAGCAGTGGTCGAGGGGCGCGAGGTGCGGCTTGGCGCAGTAGTAGTCGCTCGGATGGCGGGCGACGAGGTGCAGAGCGGCGCCGAGGTGCAGGGAACTGGCGCAGGCGGCCGGGTGTCCCCCGACCTTCGGATCGCCCTTCTGCTGGTCCGGCCGGTGGTTGGCCTCCCAGATCATGTGGACGCAGTAGGCCAGCGCGCGCCGGGCGATGCGCTCCAGCAGGGCGGGATCGGCGGGCAGGCCCTGGAGGGCGGCCCGGGAGTCGGAGTCGGTGACCGTCATGGGATCCTGGGTGCGGCCGGCGGCCGCGGAGTCCGCCATTATCCCGGATCCGGGCGCCGGTCCCGGGACTCCGGGAGCGGAATCCGGCGGCGAACGCGGCGCCGGGCCTGATAGGATGGCCGTGACAGGACGCCGGCCCGCGGCGCCCGGTTTCCTTCCTGCGGCCTTGGATCCCGCCCGCGAGTTCTCCCTCGAAGGACTGCTCCAGCAGAACGGCTGGGTGCGGCAGGTGGCCTGGAACATCCTCCAGGATGAACACCTGGTCGAGGATGCCCTGCAGGAGGCCTGGCTGGTCTGGCGGCGTTCGCCGCCGCCGGCGACTGCGGCCCCTGCGGCCCAGCGTTCCTGGCTGCGGCAGGTCGTGCGTCTGGTGTCCCTGCGCATCCAGCGCAGCAGCCGGCGCCAGGAGCGGCGCATCCTGGAGCTGGCGCGGCGCACCCGGGACCTCCAGCGCCAGGAGGAGGCCGAGGACCGCATGGCCCGGACCCGCGAGCTCCTGGAGCTCGCCGAGCAGCTTCCGGAGCGCTACCGCCGGACCCTGCTCCTCGTCTACCAGGAGGGCTTGAGCCTGCGCGAGACCGCCCGGGTCCTGGGCGTGCCCCTGGCCACCGCCAAGAGCTGGAACCAGCGCGCCCGCGAACGCCTGCGCGATCTCGCCTCCCGGCGCTACGGCCGGAACTGGCCCCAGGCCCTGGCCGTGGCCGCGGGCCTGCCGCGGCTGCGGCCCGCAGGGGCGGCTGCCGGCGGCGGGCTGGCGCGCCTCGGCCCCTTCCTGGCTCCGGCCCTCCTGACGGCCGGCGCTCTGGTCCTCCTGCAGCCCGGTGCCCCGGCGCCTCCGGCTCCGGCCGCCCGCAGTGCTGCGCTCCCGGGCCCGGGGGACGGGAAGCGGACGGCGCCGCCGCCGGCCTCGCACCGGTCTCCGGCCGGCGGGCGCCGGGAGGCGGCGCCGCCGGCGGCCGGGACCGCGGCGCCTCCCGCGCTGCTCGTGCATCTCGTGGACCCGGCGCCTCGGGGAGGCGTCGGGCTGGAGCGCTTCGGCGGCTCCCTCCTGGAGCTGAGGCTCCTTCCGGTCGGCGGCGAAGCCCGGCCGGCCCGCCTGCTCTGGGGGCGCCGCGCCCTGGCCGAGGCCGGGCTGCACCCCGAAGAGACCGAGACCGGCCTCTGGTTCCAGCTGCCGTCCCCCGTCGGACCCTCCGAACTGGAGATCCGGACCGGCTCGCGGGTCCTGGCGCGCCTGGCCCTGGAGCCCGGTGCGGCGAGGCGGCAGATCCTCCTGCCAGCGGCCGAAGTGGAGGGCTGGCTCCGGTCCCTGCGCCTGCGGCTGGAGGGGGTCGGCGGGCGGCCGCCCTCCTTCCGCTACCTCGCCTGGGACGGACGCGCCCGGGTGCTGCCGGCACGGCCGGGCGACCGGGAGGGCGAGTGGATCCTGGGTCCGCTGCCGCCCGGCGCCCGCTCCCTGGAGGCGGTCGCCACAGCCGCCGGCCCCGCGCCCCGGGGGCTGCGCCTGCCGCTTCCCGCGCTGGTGCCTGGCGCCGAGCCCTTCGACCTCGGCGTCCACGCCCTCGAGCCCTGGAGCCTGCGCTCCCTCCCCGGGGCGG
>JALUUN010000097.1 GCA_027021325.1 Planctomycetota bacterium | reverse complement strand
ACGCTCCTCCTCCCCCTCCTCTGGAAGCTCGGCGCTCGGCAGCGGCTGAGAGACGGCGGCGAGGGCATCGCCGCGGCATCCGGCAAGGGCGGGATGCAGGTTGCCCGCGTGCAGGAAGCCCGCCCGACGGTCCCCATAGTCCACGAAAGCGGCGTCGAGACCGGGCTCCACCTGGGTCACGACCCCCAGGTACACGTTGCCGACGCGACTCTCGCGGGCCGCCGCCGCCCGGCGCAGCTCCAGGAGACGCCCGCCGCGGGCCAGGGCCACCCGCACCTCCTCGGGATCGCGGGCGTTCACCGCCACCAGGAGTTCCCCGGTCTCCGGCTTCACGGCCGGTCCTCCTGCCCGCTCTCCCCGGGACGCGGGCGGGCATCCGCCAGACGCAGGATCCGGCAACGACCCAGGGATTCCTCCCCCCCCAGGGCCAGGAGGAAGCGGCGCGGGGAGGGCCTGCCGCCCTGGCGGAAGGCCAGGACCACGCGCCCGGGCTCCTCCTCCAGGAGTTCGACCGGCGGCGGGTCTCCCTCCGCGAGTTCGCGGAGAGCCTCACGGAGTCCCTGCAGCGCCCCGTCCTCCGGCCAGCGCACCTCGAAGAAGCGCCGCTCCGGCAGGCGCGGGCGGCCCGGGTCGGGGAAGGCGCGCAGCAGGATCAGTCCGGCCGGAAGGGTCGCTCGCAGGCGCCGCTCGAGTTCCGCCGTCGGCCAGGCCTCGGCCAGATCCACCCAGCAGCGCTCACGCTCCGAAGCCCAGCCCAGGGGCAGAGCCTCCTCGAAGACCATGCGCGGCCGCGGGTGGAAGCCGCGGCTGAAGGCCAGGGGCACCCGTGCCCGCCGCAGGGCGCGCTCCATCGCCGCCTGCAGATCCAGGTGCGACAGGAAGCGAGCCGGCCCTTCCTTGCGGAACTCCACCCGCACCCGGTGGAGCACCGGGTCGGCGCCGGCCGCACCCGGAGGCCTGCGCTTCATGCCTCCTCGCGAAAGCCGGAGGCGAAGAGTTCGGCGAGGGCCTCCAGGGCCTCGCCGGCCTCGGGCCCGGTCGCCTCCAGGCGGATCCGCGCGCCCTGGGAAGCGCCCAGGGTCATGACGGAGAGGATGCTGCGGGCATCGGCCCAGCGACCTTCGAAGCCGAGACGCACTTCGGCCTGGAAGCGGCCGGCGGTGGTGACGATGGCGTGGCTCGGCCGGGCGTGGATCCCCAGGGCGTTCACCACCTCCACCTCGCGTTCGAGCTTCTCGGAGTTCTCCACCATGACCCGGCTCCCTGCCGGAACCGGGCGGTTCCCGCGCAGCGGGTCGGCCCGGCGCGCCGGCCTCAGGCCGGCGAGAGTTCCGACAAGAGGTCGACGACCTGCCGCTCGTCCCGGGCCTGGAGAGCGAAGGACACGAAGTCCTGATGCTGCGCGATCTCGGCGATCCAGCGCAGCAACCCGAGATGCTGGTCCGCCTTCTCCAGGGGCCGGACCACGGAGAAGAAGACATGGACCGGATCCCCATCCAGGGCATGGAAGTCCACGCCCTCCCGATGGATGGCCATCACGACGCTGACCTTCTCGACCCCCTCCAGCTTGATGTGGGGGATCGCCACCCGGCGCGACGCGGTGCTCCCCTGCCGTTCCCGTTCCTCGAGGGCGCGGACCAGTTCCTCCCGGCGCCCGGACAGGACCGGATCCAGCTGGCCGAGGCGCTCGGCGAGGGCTTCCAGGACCTCGGCCTGGGAGGAAGCCTTGAGGTCGAGCAGGACCGCCTCGGGCGGGATGAGTTCGGTGTACGACATGGGACCGCTCATTCTAGCGCCGGCCGGCGCGGGATCGGGGCATCCTCAGGCCTCGCGGCGGCGCCCGCGGTGGCCGTGGGTCTCGTGGAACTTGACGATCTGGCGCTCGAGCTTCTGAACGGCCCCGTCCACCGCCAGGCGAGGTTCGTGCCGGGTCTCCCGGGCGACGAAGGGCTCACCCCGGTGCCGGTGCAGGACGACCTCGCACGACGTCGAGCCGTTCTGGCTGTCGAGCACGATGTCGGCCTTGGGGAAGGCCTCCCCGAAACGCTCCAGGGCCCCGACGCGTTCGGCGGCGTAGGTCCGCAGGGCCTCCGGGATCCGATCACTCTTGCTGGTGACTTCCTTGTTCATCCTGGGTTCCTGGGGGGCGGTGTGGGAGCCGGGAGAAGGGGGTCCGGAAGGCGCGGCTCCGGACCTTCAGGATAGCCCTTCGGAAGGCCCCGGAAGGGATCCTGAGGGTAGAGGACCCGGTAGAGGTAGAGCCCCTCGGCCGGGGCCGTGGGGCCCGCCCGGCGGCGGTCCCGGCCGGCCAGCACGCTCTCCACCCAGGCCGGGCCGCGGGCGCCGCGGCCGACCTCCAGGAGGGTGCCGACGAGGTTCCGGACCATGCGGTAGAGAAAGCCGTCTCCCTCCACGAGGAACAGGATCCGGCCCCGGTGGGCCCGGATCCGGATGGCGCGCAGGTGGCGCACGGTGTCTTCACGGGGGGAACCGGCTCCCTGGAAGGCTGCGAAGTCGTGCCGCCCCTGGAGCCGCGCGGCGGCCTCGCGCATGCGGCCCGGGTCCAGGGACCGCCGCTCCCAGGCCACCAGGCCGCGCAGGATCACCGGCCGCACGGGAGCGTTCCAGAGGGCGTAGAGGTAGCGCTTGCCCCGGGCTCCGAAGCGCGCATGGAAGCCCGGCGCGGCCTCGGCAGCCCGGCGCACGACCACCGCTTCCGGCAGATGGGCGTTGAGGGCCGGCCGCACCCGTTCCAGGGGCAGCGGCGAGGCGGTCCGCAGATGCGCCACCTGGCCCAGGGCGTGGACGCCGCGGTCGGTCCGGCTGGCCCCCTCGATGGGAACCCGTTCGCCGGTCACCGCCGTCCAGGCGCGCTCGAGTTCCCCCTGCACCGTCGGGCAGCCTTCCTGGCGCTGCCAGCCGTGGAAGGCGGCGCCGTGCCAGGCGATCTCGAGGACCAGGGTCCGGACGCCGCTCAGGTCTCGTCCCCGTTCTGGTCCCAAGGCACGCGCCCGCGCAGGGCCTCGGCCACGATCTCCTGGTTGAGGTATTCCAGGCGCGTCCCCACCGGCACCCCCCGCGCCAGGCGCGTCAGCCGCACGGGCAGGCCGCGCAGAGCCTCGCGCACGAGGAGGGCGGCCCCCTCCCCTTCGCGGTCGGGGGCGGTGGCGACGATCACCTCCTGGATCCCTCCGGCGCGGACACGCTCGCGCAGGCGGGCCAGGGCCTCGGGCTCGGGCTCGGCCCCCTCTCGGGGGGCGAAGCCCTCCAGCAGCACGTGGTAGAGGCCGCAGTGGACGCCGGCGGCCTCGATCTTCTCGACCTCGCGCGGGCCCTCGACCACGCACAGGACCGAGGCGTCCCTCTCCGGATCGGCGCAGATCGCACAGGGACTCTCCAGGGAGACGTTGCCGCAGCGCTCGCAGCGGACGGTATGCAGGCGGGCGTCGCGCAGGGCCAGGGCCAGGGCGGCGACCTCCTCCCGCGGCATGCGCAGGATGTGCAGGGCCAGGCGCTCGGCCGAGCGCGGTCCCAGGCCGGGCAGGCTCTCGAAAGCCCGGATCAGCCGCTCGAGGGGCTCGGGATAGGCCACAGGGACACCGGACCGGACTCAGAGGCCGCCGGGCATCCCCGGCAGGCCGAGGCCGCCGGTCAGCTCCTTCATCTTCTTGCTTGTCTGCGTCTCCGCCTCATTCAGGGCGTTGCGCACCGCCGTCGTGACCAGGTCCTCGAGCATCTCCA
>JALUUN010000096.1 GCA_027021325.1 Planctomycetota bacterium | reverse complement strand
ACCGGCGTCGCCCGCAGGCTCAAGGAGGAGATCCCGGGCGTCCGCATCGTCGGCGTGGATCCCATCGGGTCCATCCTGGCGGGGCCGGCGCCGCCCGAGGAACTGAAGCCCTACAAGGTCGAGGGCATCGGCTACGACTTCATCCCCGAGGTCCTGGACCGGGATCTCGTGGACGAGTGGATCAAGACCGCGGACAAGGAGTCCTTCCTCATGGCGAGGCGTCTGATCCGCCAGGAGGGCCTGCTGGTCGGCGGCTCCTCCGGCGCGGCGGTCTGGGCGGCGCTGCAGGTGGCGCAGCGCCCGGAGAACCGGGGCAAGCGCATCCTCGTCGTCCTGCCGGACTCCATCCGCAACTACCTGACGAAGTTCGTGGACGACAGGTGGATGAAGGACAACCACTTCCTGGAGGCGGAGTGGGAGCTGCAGACGGTGGGCGAGCTGGCCGGGCGCATGAACCTGCAGGAGCCGGTCACCGCCGGCGTCGCCGACACCGTGCGCGAGGCCGTCGCCCTCATGAAGCGCCACGGCATCAGCCAGATCCCGGTTCTGGACGAGGGTGCCCTGGCTGGCATCGTCGCCGAGTCCGACCTCCTCGACGCCCTGGTCTCGGGGCGCGCGACCATGGACAGCGCTCTGGCCGAGGTCATGAACCGCCAGGTGAACACGGTCTCCTCCGAACAGCCGGCTTCGGTCCTCCACGAGTTCTTCGACCGGGGCGAGGTCGCCCTCCTGGTCGAAGACGGCCGGGTGCGGGCGGTCATCGGCCGCATCGACTTGATCTCCTGGCTGGCGGGCGGCGAGAAACCCGCCGGGGCGGTGGCCGGCGTCGGCGGCGCCTGAGGGCCGGCTTCGATTCCTCCGGCGGGCGGCGCTTCCTCCTGCACGGGCCTAGGATGGGGGCGTGCTGCTCGTTTCCGTACTGGCCCTGTTCCTCGCCGGGGATCCGCTGCCCCGAGAGAGGGAGGCGCTGCCGCAGGACCCGCCGCCCTCCTTCGTCGTGCTTCTTGCCGACGATCTCGGCTGGACGGATCTGGCCTGCACCGGCAGCCGCTTCCACCACACGCCGAACCTGGACCGGCTGCGCTGGGAGGGCATGCTCCTGACCGACGGCTACGCTGCCGCTCCGGTCTGCAGTCCGACCCGCTCCAGCATCCTCACCGGCCGCTACCCGGCCCGGACCGGGAACACGGAGTGGTTCGGCGGGCGGCGGAGCGGCCGCCTCCTCACCGCCGAGTACGTGGACCACCTGCCCCTGGAGGAATTCACCCTGGCCGAGGCCCTGGGGGCGGCGGGCTGGCGCACGGCCTTCCTGGGCAAGTGGCACCTGGGCGGCGAGGGCTACGAGCCCGAGCGCCAGGGCTTCGAGCTCAACCTCGGCGGCAACCGCTACGGCAACCCCGGGACCTACTGGTGGCCGTGGAAGGTCCGCGGCCGCCAGGTGCCCCATCTCGCCGCACGCGGCCAGGAGGGCGAGCACCTGACGGAGCGTCTCGGTCTGGAGGCGGCAGCCTGGATCCGGGAGCACGCCGGCGAGCCCTTTCTCCTGTACCTCAGCTTCTACGCCGTCCATACGCCCATCGAGGCGCCGCCCGATCGGGTCGCTCGCTACGAGGCGAAGCGCCACGCCCTTGGCATTCCGGACGCCCGGCGCTGGGGCCGGGAGGGGGAGCGGCGCGTGCGCCTGGTCCAGGACCATGCCGCCTACGCCGCCCTCGTCGAGACCCTGGACCGCAGCGTTGGCCGTGTCCTCGACGCCCTGGACGAGACGGGTGCGGCCGGCAACACCCTGGTCGTCTTTCTCTCGGACAACGGCGGCCTCTCGACCAGCGAAGGGCATCCGACCAGCAACCTGCCGCTGCGCGCCGGTAAAGGCTGGCTCTACGAAGGCGGGATTCGTGTGCCCTGGATCGTCCGCTGGCCGGGACGGGTAGCGCCGGGCTCGACTTCGCGGGAGCCGGTGATCACGACGGATCTCTATCCAACCTTCCTGGAGGCTGCGGGCCTGCCTCTGCGCCCGCAGCAGCACCGGGACGGTCGGAGTCTCCTGCCCGTTCTCCTCGGGACGGGAGGCCTCGACCGCGAGGCGCTGTTCTGGCACTACCCGCACTACAGCAACCAAGGAGGCGGCCCGGCCAGCGCGGTGCGCTTCGGCACCTGGAAGCTCCTCGAGGATCTGGAGGACGGGCACCTGGAGCTCTACGATCTTGCGACCGATCCCGGTGAGCGGCGGGATCTCTCCGGGGAGCGCCCGGAACTCGCCGCCACGCTCCGGGCCCGGCTGCAGGGGTTCCGCGAGGAGACCGGAGCACGCTACCCTCGGCCGCGGCCGGCGAAGGAGGAGAAACGGTGAGCGGTGCCCATGTCGCCGCCTACGGGAACGCAAGTCCGGTCTTCGGCGAAGAGGTCTTCCTCGCCCCCCTGTGTGCGGTGGTGGGCGACGTGGTCCTGGGCGACCGGGTCTCGGTCTGGTACGGCGCCATCGTCCGCGGCGACGTCCACTCCATCCGCGTCGGCGAGGAGACCAACCTCCAGGACGGGGCCGTCCTGCACGGGCTCCTGGGGCGCTGGCCGGTCGTGATCGGGCGCCGCTGCTCCATCGGCCACCAGGCCACCATCCACGGCGCCGTCCTCGAGGACGAGGTCCTGGTCGGAATCGGCGCCCGGGTGCTCGACGGTGCCCGTATCGGGAAGCGCAGCCTGGTGGCAGCCGGGAGCGTGGTCCGCGAGGGTATGGAGGTGCCGGCGGAGTCCCTCGTCGCCGGTGTCCCGGCGGTGGTGAAACGCCGCCTGCACCCGGAGGAGATCCAGCGCGTGGTCGAGACCCCGGACCGCTACCTGGGCTACGCACGGCGCACCCGCGAGGCCCTCCTGGCTGCCGGGGCGCAGGATCCCTTCCCGCCCGCGGGACCCTGGCGGCCGACGGGGAGTTGAGGAGACGGGGGACCGCCGGTTGCCGTGGCCGCAGGGGACCGCCAGCGCCTGCCCGGCTATCCTGGTGCGCTTTTCCCTGCGCCCGGATCCGGCCGGAGGAGGCCGCGGCCCGGGAGTCCCGCCACCCCGGCCCCTTCGCCGGGCCTGCCTACCGCTGGCCGTGACCCGATCGCTCGCGCCTTCCCAAGCCCCCGCCGGTTCCGCCTGGACGCCCGCGGACTCCGAGCGCCTCTATGCCCTCCCTGCCTGGGGCCAGGGCTGGTTCGGCGTCAACGAGCGGGGTCATGTGGTCGTGCGGCCGGACAAGCACCCGGGGCGTGAGGTGGACCTCCTGGAGATCGTCGAGGGCCTGCGCGAGCGCGGCTACAGCACTCCGGTCCTCCTGCGCTTCACCGATCTCCTCGACCACCGCCTGCGCGAGATCCGTGCGGCCTTCGACCGGGCCATCGACGAGGCCGGGTATCTGGGGAGCTATCACTGCGTGTACCCGATCAAGGTGAACCAGCAGCAGCTGGTCTGCCACGAGGTCCGCGCCCTGGCCGACGAACTGGGCTTCGGCTTCGAGGCGGGGAGCAAGCCCGAGCTCCTGGCGGTCCTGGCACTCACGGCCGGCTCGCCCATGCCCATTGTCTGCAACGGCTTCAAGGACGAGGAGTTCCTGGAGACCGTGGTCCTGGCGACCAAGCTCGGCCGCAACATCACCACCGTCATCGAGAAGGAGTCGGAACTCGGCATCCTCCTGCGTCTGGCGAAGCGCTACCGCGTGCGTCCGCGGATCGGCATCCGGGTCAAGCTCAGCAGCCGCGGAGCGGGCCGCTGGGAGAGTTCC
>JALUUN010000095.1 GCA_027021325.1 Planctomycetota bacterium | reverse complement strand
CCGCATGGGGACGGACTGGAACGAGGAGGCCGGCCGCTTGGATCCGGAGAACCGCCTGCTCTGGCGCATGAACCGCAAGCGCCTGGAGGCCGAGCCCCTGCGTGACGCCCTCCTGGCGGTCAGCGGCCTCCTGGACCGGACGGTGGGGGGGACCCTCCTGAAGACCCCGAACCGCGCCTACGTCACCAACGACCAGTCCCGGGACCAGGCCTCCTACGGCTCCTACCGCCGGGCTCTCTACCTGCCCGTGATCCGGAACGCGATCTACGGGATGTTCGCGACCTTCGACTACAACGACCCCAGCCTCCCGCTGGCGCAGCGCCCGGCCACGAACGTCGCCCACCAGGGCCTCTTCTTCCTGAACAGCCCTCTGGTGATCGAGGCTGCGGGCGCCTTCGCCGCCTCGCTCCTCGAGCGCCCGGGGCTCACCGCCCGGGAGCGGATCGGGGAGGCCTGGGTCCGGGCCCTGGGGCGGCCGCCCGGTGCCGAGGAGCTGGAGCTGAGCCTCGCCTTCCTGGAGGAGGGGGACGGCCTCGCCGCGGCCGACCCGGTGGCCTCCGGGGGCGAGGAGGCGCGCCGCGAGCGCTGGACGCGCTTCTGCCAGAGCCTCTTCACCCTCAGCGAGTTTCTCTACCTGGATTGATGCCCTTCCCCGCCGGAGACCCCCGCCACTTCCAGGAAGGCGCCGCCAGCCGGCGCGAGGCCCTGCGCCGGGGCCTCGGCTTCGGCAGCCTGGCCCTGGCCGGGCTCCTCGGCGGTCCGGCCCGGGCCGCGACCGATCCGCGGAATCCCCTGGCGCCCCGTCCGCCGCATTTCCCGGCCCGGGCGAAGCGGGTGATCTTCCTCTTCATGCACGGCGGGCCGTCGCAGGTGGACACCTTCGACTACAAACCGCTCCTGGAGCGGGACCACGGCAAGCCTCTTCCCTTCCCCAAGCCCCGGGTCCAGTTCGCCGAGACCGGCAACCTTCTGAAGAGCCCCTGGGAGTTTCGCCAGCACGGCGAGTCCGGCGCCTGGGTCAGCAGCCTCTTCCCCGGGGTCGCCTCGGTGGTGGACGATCTGTGCTTCATCAAGTCGGTCCACGGCACGAACGAGGCCCATGGCGGCGCCCTTCTGGCCCTGCACACGGGTTCGGACACCTTCGTGCGCCCGAGCATGGGTTCCTGGATCCTCTATGGCCTGGGTACGGAGAACCAGGATCTGCCGGGCTTCATCACCATCTGCCCGACCCTCGGACACGGCGGCGTCAACAACTGGTCCAGCGCCTTCCTGCCCGGCGTCTACCAGGGAACGCCCATCGGCAATGCCTCGATCCCGGCGAAGCAGGCGACCATCGAGCATCTCCAGGATCCGCGCCACGATCCCGGTGCCCAGCGCCGGCAGCTGGACTTCATCCAGACCCTGAACCGCCGCCAGCGCGGGCGCACGGGCCCCGATCCGGCCCTGGAGGCGCGCATCGAGAGCCTGGAACTCGCCTTCCGCATGCAGAGCGAGGCGCCGGATTTCATGCGCGTGGACGACGAGACGCCCGCCACCCGGCGCCTCTACGGCCTCGACGAGCCCAAGACCGAGAACTTCGGCCGCCAGTGCCTCATGGCCCGGCGCTTCGTCGAACGCGGCGTGCGTTTCGTCCAGTGCACCCACTCCTACAAGTGGGACCAGCACAGCGACCTCAAGCGCCTGCACGCCTCCAACGCCGCCGAGGTGGACCGGCCCATTGCCGGGCTGATCCGCGACCTCAAGGTGCGCGGCCTCCTCGAGGACACCCTGGTCCTCTGGGCCGGAGAGTTCGGGCGCACGCCCACCGCCCAGGGCGAGGACGGCCGCGACCACAACCCCCATGGCTTCACGGTCTGGATGGCCGGCGGCGGGGTGCGGCCCGGATTCAGCTACGGCGCCACCGACGACTACGGCTACTACGCGGTGCGTGACAAGTGCCACATCCACGACCTGCACGCCACCCTCCTGGCCCTCCTCGGCCTGGACCACGAGCGCCTGACCTACCGCTACGCCGGCCGCGACTTCCGCCTGACCGACGTCCACGGCCGGGTGATCCGCGAGATCTTCGCCTGAGGCGGGTGCCGGGGCGCCGCCGCGGAGCCGTGCTTCAGGCCCTCTTCGTGCGGGCGCGGACCTTCAGGTTCAGAGCCTCGACAAAGACCGAGAAGGCCATGGCGAAGTAGATGTAGCCCTTGGGCACGTGCAGGCCGGCGCCCTCACCCACCAGGGTGAAGCCGATCAGAAGCAGGAAGCTCAGGGCCAGCATGACCAGGGTCGGGTGCTTCTCCAGGAAGCGGCTGATGCCGGCGCTGGCCCACATCATCACGCCCATGGCCAGGACGATGGCGGCGATCATGACCGGGATCTGCTCGGCGAGGCCGATGGCGGTGATCACCGAGTCCAGGGAGAAGACCACGTCGAGGAGGGCGATCTGCAGGATCACCGCGCCGAAGGAGGCGGATTCGCGAGCACCGGCCTGGCTTGGGTCCCCTTCGATGCGGTGGTGGATCTCCAGAGTCGCCTTGACGATCAGGAACAGGCCGCCGAGGAGAAGGATCAGGTCCCGCCCCGAGACCGGGTGGTCGAGGCCCAGGCCGAGGGTGAAGAGGGGATCCGTCAGCCCCATCACCCAGGAGAGGGACAGGAGGAGGAGGAGGCGGACGCCGAGGGCCGCGGCCAGACCCAGGACGCGGGCGCGCTCGCGCTGCGCCTCCGGAAGCTTCCCCGCCAGGATCGAGATGAAGACGACGTTGTCGATCCCGAGCACCACTTCGAGAAGCGTCAAGGTGGCCAGGGCGGCCCAGATCGAGGGGTCGGTCAGCCATTCCATGGGGTCTCTCCGGTTCCTGCGGCCGGAGCCGCATCCTCCACAGGGGGGGCAGGGGCGTGGCGCTCCAGGGCCTCCTCCAGGAGGCGAGCGGCCTCGCCGAGGAGCGCCGGCGCGGCGCCCTCGCCGAGGACCACCGGGCCGCCCGCGGTCTGGAGAACCAGCCTCCCGGGCTCCTGCCGGAGGCCCTGGATCTCGCTCCAGGGGAGGTACAGGCGCCGCGGCAGGAAGCCCCCCGGCAGCCGCAGCTCCAGGCCGCGGGGCCCGGCTGTCCAGACCTCCCGTTCCTCGAACCAGCCGAGCGGATCGAGGGCGACCACGGCCACGGGCAGGGTGAAGAGGAGGAGGAAGACGAGGCCGCCCTGGGGATCCTGGCGGGCGAAGCCGAAGTTCAGGCTGCCGGTGAAGGCCAGGGCGACCCAGACGAGGACCCGGGTGAAGGCCGCGAGGGGCCCGCGCGCCGGCCGCCGGAGGACGAGGCGGTCCTCCCCGGGTCCGGAGTGGAGGCTGAGGGACATGCGGCGGACGGCTTGGGGCCTTCCCGGATCTTGCCGGGGCCCCCCGCGCGCGGCCAGAATCCCGCCGTGGCTCCCGAGGAACTGCGCAGTGCCTGGACCCGTCTCGGCCCGGAGGGCTTCTCCGCCCTCCTGGCGGAGCGTGTGCCCTACAGCGGAAGCGTCGGCGCCCGCGTCGAAGCCTTCTCGGCGGACGGCGGGGTGCGCGTCTCCCTGGAGGACCGGCCGGAGCTGCGCAACCACCTGGACTGCCTGCACGCGGTGGCCCTTTTGAACCTGGGGGAGCTCGCCACCGGACTCAGCCTCATGGCCGCCCTGCCCGACGGGGCCCGCGCCATCCTCGTGGACCTGGGCATGCAGTACCTGCGCAAGGCCCGCGGCCGCATCCAGGCCGAGGCGCCAGCCGCCTCGGTCGGGGAGGG
>JALUUN010000094.1 GCA_027021325.1 Planctomycetota bacterium | reverse complement strand
CTCCTGGCCGACCTCGAGGCCCTGCGCCGGGGCGAGACCATCGTTCCGCCCGAGTACGACTACGCCCGCCACGCCCGGCGCCCCGGCCGCGAGCCCCTGGCCGCGCCGCGCTGGCTGGTCCTGGAGGGCCTCTTCGTCCTCACCTGGGAGCCCCTGCAGCCGCTCCTGGACGCCCGGATCTACGTGGACCTCCCCTGGGAGGCCTGCCTGCGCCGCCGGCTGCAGCGGGACCGGCGGGAGCGCGGCCGCAGCGAGGAGGAGATCCGCCATCAATTCCGCACGCGGGTCGAGCCGATGGGAAGGAAGTACGTCCTCCCCGGCCGCGGCCGTGCCGATCTCGTGGTCTCCGGGGCCGAGCCGGCGGAGGTCTCCGTCGAGCGCGTCCTCCGCTTCCTCCGCATCCCCAGTCCCACCTCCGAACGTCCATGACCGTATCCGCCCTGGACGGCCTCTCCCCCCAGGAGCGCGCCAGTCTCACCGAGGACCTCTACCACCGGTACGGCGGCGGAACCTGGCGGCAGCGCTGGATCTTCTACCGCAAGAAGTATGCCTGGGCCCTGGTCACGGGCGGTGCCCGCGCCCTCAAACGGACGCTGGACATCGCCGGCGCCGCCACCGGGCTCCTGCTCCTCTCACCGCTGATGATCGCCGTCGCCGTGGCCATCAAGCTGACCGACGGCGGGCCGGTCTTCTATGTCGCCCCGCGGGTCGGCAAGTGGGGACGGGAGTTCCCCTTTCCGAAGTTCCGCTCCATGTGTCTGGACGCCGACAAGATCAAGGAGAAGCTGGCGGCGCAGAACCAGCATGCGGACCAGCGGACCTTCAAGATGAAGGACGATCCGCGCATCACCTGGATCGGCAAGCTGATCCGCCGCGGCTCCATCGACGAGCTGCCGCAGCTGTGGTCGGTCCTGAAAGGCGATATGTCCCTGGTCGGGCCGCGCCCGCCGGTGCCCTCCGAGGTAGCCCTCTACACCCTGAGCGACCGCCGGCGTCTGAACGTCAAGCCGGGCATCACCGGACTCTGGCAGGTCAGCGGCCGCAGCGAGATCGCCTTCCCCGAGCAGGTGGAACTCGACGTGGAGTACATCCGGAGCCAGAGCTTCCTCCTGGACCTGAAGATCCTTCTCAAGACCATCCCGGCGGTCCTGACCGGGAAGGGCGCCTACTGAAGGGGAAGGTGCCTTGAGCCGCCGCGTGCTGCGTCCGCCCTCCTCCCCCGCCGGCGCCCCGCCCCGGATCGGGCTGGAGGAACTCGCCGCCGGCCTGGGCCCCGAAGGCCGGCGGCGGCGCCGGCGCCGGCTCCTCCGCCGCCTCCCCGGCCATGCCCTGGCTCGCACCTGCGCCGGCGGCGCCAAGCGCGCCTTCGACCTCACCGCCGCCGGGCTGGGCCTCCTCCTGGGAACGCCCTTCTTCCTTCTGGCCTGGGGGAACCACCGCCTCGGCGGCGGCCCGCTGCTGCGGCGGGAGGTCTTCCTGGGCCGCTACGGTCACCCCTTCGACCGGCTCTCCTTCGGCTGCACCCGGGGCCCCCTGGGCTTCCTCTTCCGCCTGCCCGGCCTGCGCGCCCTGCCGCGCCTGGAGAACGTCCTCCGCGGGCACATGAGCCTGGTCGGCCCGCGGCCCCTGCGTCCGGGCGAACTCGATGTCCGCCGGGCGCGCTCCCGGGGCGGCGTGCGGCCGGGGCTCATCGGGCTGTGGTGGGTGCGCAGCCGCACCAGCACCCTCTTCGAGCCGGAGGTCGCCGTGGACGCCGAGTACCGGGACCGCGCCGGCCTGAAGACCGACCTCGGCATCCTGCTCCAGGCGGCGCCGGCGGCTCTCTACGGACGCAACGGCACGACCGCCTGCGAGGACAGGATCCGCATCCTCGACCTGCCCATCGACAACGTGACCCTGGAGCAGGCCGTTTCCGACCTCCTCGAGGGCATGGAGACCGGCCGCCGCACCCGCGTCTGCTTCGTCAACGCCGACTGCGGCAACATCGCCTGCCGCGACCCGCGCTACCGCCGCGCCGTGCAGGAGGCCGACCGGGTCTACGCCGACGGCATCGGCTTCCAGCTCGCCGGCCGGATCCTGAAGCGCCCGGTCCGCCAGAACGTCAACGGCACCGACATGTTCCCGCGTCTGTGCGAAGCCATGGCCGAGGCGGGCCGCAGCCTCTTCCTCCTGGGCGCCCGTCCGGGCGTCGCCGAGGCGGTCGCCGACTGGGTACGCCGTGAACACCCCGGCGTGCGCATCGCCGGCGTCCAGCACGGCTACTACCCCCCCGAGGAGACCGGCGAGGTCCTCGAGCGCATCCGTTCGAGCCGGCCCGATCTGCTCCTCGTCGCCTTCGGCGCGCCGCGCCAGGAACTGTGGCTGCAGGAGCACCTGGAGGCCAGCGGCGCCACCGTCGGCATCGGCGTCGGCGGCCTCTTCGACTTCTACTCGGGCCGCACCCGCCGGGCGCCCCGCTGGATGCGGGATATCGGCCTGGAGTGGTTCTACCGCTTCCTCCAGGAGCCCGGCCGCATGTGGAAACGCTACTTCGTCGGCAACTTCACCTTCCTCGCCCGGGTCCTCCGGGAACGGTGGACCGGCCGTCCCCCGGTCCGCCAGGAGCCGTCCTCATGAGAGCTCTCGTCTTCGCCCGAGGCTACGACGCCTCCCTCCATCCCCTGGCCGAGCGCACGCCGGCTCCCCTCCTGCCCCTCGCCGGCCGGCCCATGCTCCACCATGTGGTGGAGAGCCTGGCCTTGCGCGGCGTCACCGAGATCGACTTCGTCCTCGACCACCTGCCGCAGGCGGTCGAGGAGGAGATGGGCGAAGGCGAGCGCTGGGGCTGCCGCTTCCGCTTCCATCTCCTGGGTCTGCCCGGCCAGGCCGCCCGCCTGCTGCGTGCGGTGAGCCCCGCCTGGGACGGCGAGACCGTCCTCCTCGGGGACGCCCGGACCCTGCCGCTCCTGCCCGAGGACCTCTCCACCCTGGAGGGGACAGCCAGGCGCTTCGACGGGCCGGGTGTGCCGGGCCCGGGCGGCGTCCCCGACGAGGAGACCTGGACGGGCTGGGCGGTCTTGCCCGCCGCCTGGCTCCGGGAGGCCCCCGACCACGACGGCGAACCGGAGGAACTCCTCCGACGCCTCGTCTCGCGCTGCGAAGGGGAGACGGTCCCCGGCCTCATCGGCCTGCGCAACTGGCAGGAACTCCTGGACTCTACCGAACGGGTCCTGTCCGGCGCCTTCCCCGGTCTGGAACTCCCGGCGGTGGAGGTCGAGCCCGGCGTCTGGATCGCGCGCAACGTGAGCCTGCACCCGAACACCCGGGTCCATCCGCCGGTCCTCCTGGGCGAGGACTCGCGGATCGAGGCCGGCGCCGTGGTCGGGCCGGCGGTGGCCGTCGGCAGCGGCTGCATCCTGGCCGAGGGGACCACCGTCGAGCGCACGGTGATCTGCCCCGGCACCTTCGTCGGCGAAGGCCTGGAGCTGCGCGAGGCGGTGGTGGACCGCTCGACCCTGGTCTCGGTGCTCCTCGGCACCGAGCTGGAGCTGACCGAGGAGTTCCTCCTCGGCGGCCTGCAGGAGGTGAGCCTGCGCCGGCGCTTCGCCGCCGCCTGCGAGCGCGTCCTGGGTGCCCTGGCCTGGATCCTGACCCTGCCCCTCTTCCTCCTCTCCTGGGCCCTCCTCCGGTTGAGCCGGCGCGGGCCGGTCCTGCACGAACAGCGCGTCCTCGAGCTTCCCGCCCGGAGCTTCGGCGGCGACTGGCGCACCTTCCCCTGGCGCAGCTTCGGGATCGCGC
>JALUUN010000093.1 GCA_027021325.1 Planctomycetota bacterium | reverse complement strand
CGGGAGGAGGCGCAGGAGGGCCTCGAAGGCGGACTGGGTGATCTCCGGGCTCAGGCTGCGGAAGGCGAGGACGGCGCCGGGCTGCTCTTCGCCGCCGGCGGGCGGCAGCAGCGCCGCCACGAGGCCGCCGCCGAGGGAGGACTCGACGAGGTCTCTCAGGTCGGCGGCGCCGCTGGCGCGCAGGATGCTCGTCCAGCCGGCCTGGACCAGGGCGTAGGGCGGCGCCTTGCGCAGGCCCGCGGCCAGGCGTCCCTCCTCGAAGGCCTTCCAGGGGGCGCTCCGGCGCAGGCGGTCCAGGGTCCTTCCGGGGTCCGGAACCTCCAGGACGGCGAGAGCCTCCCGGGGCAGGAGGCTGGTGAGGGGCGGCTCCTGGGGCGGAGCCAGGAGCAGGAGGGCGAGGGAAGTGAAGGGCATGGTCGGGTTCGAGGCAGCGGGGAAGCGCGGCCCGGACGGCCCGACCGGGGGGACCTGGGGATCCTAGCAGGAAGCGCGACGAAGGATCCGGACAACCGCAAAGTTGGCGACAAGTCTTTTGTATGAATGGAATTGGGAATCTGCACGATTCTTTTTTTCCGGGGTAGGCTTCCCCTGGAGGCGGCCGGTGCTCCAGACCGCGGGGTGCCGCCCCTGCCCTGCGGCGGGCCTCCGGCGCCTCCGTTCCCGTCCCGGGTCCGGCCCTCCGGATCCCCCGGCCCCGGTCCCCTTCCGCGTCTCTCCCCCTCCGTGCGATCCGATCCCATGTTGCGTCTCTCCTCCTTCCTCCCCTCCTTCCCCGTCCTTGGTCTCCTGGTCCTCCCGGCCGCCCTCTCCGCCCAGGAGAGGATCTGGAACGGCGAGCAGGATCGTTCGCGCCTCGGCGCCGCCGCAGCCGGCGTCGGGGACCTCGACGCGGACGGCCTGGCCGAGGTCGCCGCCGGCGCCACCGGCTATGACGGTCCGGCCGGTTCGAACAGCGGCCGCCTCTACGTCTGGAACGGCAGCGACGGATCCCTCCGCTTCGTCCTGGAGGGCGAGGCCGCGGGCGACGAGTTCGGCGCCTCGGTGGCGGCTGCGGGCGATGTGGACGGCGACGGCGTGCCGGATCTGATCGTCGGGGCCCCCCTCCACGACGGTCCCGGCGGCACCGATGCCGGCCGCGCCTGCCTCTTCCGCGGCAGCGACGGTGCCCATCTCCGGTGCCTGGACGGCGAAGCCGCCGGCGACCACTTCGGCTATCGCGTCGCGGGCGTGGGCGACGTGGACGGTGACGGCCTCGACGACGTCGCCGTCAGTGCCAACGAGCACGACGGCCCGGCCGGCGCCGACGCCGGCCGCCTCTACGTCTTCCGCGGCGTGGACGGCGCCCTGCTTCTCGCCTTCGACGGCGAGGCCGCCGGCGACACCCTGGGTGACGCCCTGGCCGGTCTCGGGGATCTGACCGGTGACGGCCGCCCCGAGATCCTGGCCGGCGCCTCCGGCCACGACGGAGCGGGCACCAATGCCGGCCGCGCCTACGTGATCGAGGCCGCCAGCGGTGCCCTGCACCTCGTCCTCGACGGCGAGGCTTCCTGGGACTTCTTCGCCTGCGCCGCCGACAACGCCGGCGATCTGAACTGCGACGGCTACGCCGATCTCCTCATCGGCGCCGGCACCCATGACGGTCCGGGCGGGACCGACGCCGGCCGCGCCTATGTCTTCGACGGCCTCAGCGGCACCCTCCTGTACCAGTGGGACGGCGAGGCCGCCGGCGACAACTTCGGCATCGACGTGGCGGGTGCCGGGGACCCCGACGGCGACGGCTTCAGCGACGTCCTGGTCGGCGCTTTCCTGCACAACGGCGAGGCCGGCCGCGCCTACCTCTACAGCGGCATTGACGGGAGTCTCGCGCGCACCTTCGACGGCGCCGCCGGCGACCGCCTGGGCCTGCCCGTGGCCGGCGCGGGGGACGTGGACGGCGACGGCATGGACGACCTCCTTGCCGGCCTGAGCCTGCACGATGCCTCCGGCCCCGACGCCGGCGCCGTCTGGCTCTGGTCCGGAAGCAGCGGCTACCTCCTGACCGCCGACGACCCGGTGGTCGGCGGCCAGCCCGTGACCCTGGAGGTCCTGGGCGCGACCCCCGGAGCGGAGCAGTTCCTGGCCTACTCCTGCCTGGGCAAGGGCCACTTCGAGAGCCAGCTCCTGGGGGTGACCCTGGCCCTGAACCAGCCCCAGCTCTTCGGGACCGCCGTGGCCGACGCCACGGGCCGGGCCTCCTGGACGGCGGTCGTGCCGATGCGCTTCCAGGGCATCGAGTTCCGCGCCCAGGTGGCCGAGACAGGGCGGCGCACGAACGTCGTCCGCCGCGTCCTCCAGTAGGAAGACGCTTCCAGCTTCCCGGCGCGGCCCGGCCGGGTCTCCAGCGGGAGTCCGGGATGGGCCGATGAAGAGGGGCCGGACCGCCTCCAGGGCGGCCCGGCCTCTCTTCCATGCCCATGAAGACCGGGACCGCCGCCAACCGGGACGACCGGGATCCCAGTCGGGTCCGCGGCATCGTCCTGGATCCCGGAGAGGCCGCCCGCAAGAAGGCGGAGCGGGACCTGCGTCTGAACACCCGGGACATCCCGCGGCTGCGCTTCGCCGGTTTCGTTCTCCTGAGCGTCCTGGTCTTCCTCCACATCCTGTTCCTGGGCGGCGATGACCTGGACGCCTGGCTTCGCTTCACGGCCGCTTCCTTCGCCTACGGAACCCTGGCCTGGGCGGGCCTGAAGTGGGGCTATCCCCGCTGGCAGCGCCTCTCCATGGTCTTCCTGACCCTGGATGCCCTGGTCTTCCTGGCGGCGATCCACGTGACCGGCGGGCCGGAGAGCTGGCTCTTCCTGCTCCTGATCCTCCGCGTGGCGGACCAGACCTATACGACGCTCCGCCGGGTCCTCTGGTTCAGCCACGTCCAGGTTCTCGGCTACCTCGGGCTCATGGCCTGGATGGACCTCGTGGACGGTCTCCCGGTGGACTGGAGCCGGGAAGTGGCCAAGGCCGGCATCCTCTATCTCGTGAACATCTATCTGAGCAGCACCGCGCGCACGGCCATGCGCCTGCGCGACCGGACCCGCCGGGCGGTCCATGTGGCGCGCGAACTCATCCTGCGTCTCGACGAGCAGTCGCGGCAGCTGGCCGAGGCCCGGGACCAGGCGGAGCAGGCGGCCCGGGCCAAGGGCGACTTCCTGGCCAACATGAGCCATGAGATCCGGACACCGATGAACGGCATCATCGGCATGGCCGAGCTGGCTCTGGAGACCGGTCTGAACGCCGAGCAGCGGGAGATGATCCGGACCGTCCACCGCAGCGGCCAGGGTCTGCTCCGGATCCTCAACGACATCCTCGACTTCTCCAAGATCGAGGCCGGACGCCTGGAGCTCGAGGAGACGCCTTTCGAACTCCGCGCTCTGATCGAAGAGACCCTGCGCTCCATCGCCCTCAAGGCCCACGAGAAGGGGGTCGAGGTTTTCGCCGAGGTGGACCCTTCCCTGCCCGAGGTCTGGAAGGGCGACCCCGTGCGCCTGCGCCAGGTCCTGTTGAACCTCGCGGGCAACGCCATCAAGTTCACCGACTGCGGCCATGTGGCCGTGCGGGTGCTGCCGGCGGAGGAGGAAGGCCGCCTGCACTTCCAGGTCGAGGACACGGGCATCGGCATCGCCCTGGAGAAGACCGACGAGATCTTCGAGGCCTTCACCCAGGCCGACGGCTCGACCACGCGCAAGTACGGCGGCACCGGCCTCGGGCTCGCCATCAGCTGCAATCTGGTGAAGCTCATGAAGGGGCGGGTCTGGGTCGAGAGCGA
>JALUUN010000092.1 GCA_027021325.1 Planctomycetota bacterium | reverse complement strand
AGCAGGACGACGTTGGGCTGCATGATCGCCATGGTCGCCCAGGAGGAGCCGGTGGAGAAGGCGACGAAGCAGCTGGTCAGGAACAGGATCGTGGGCAGAAGCGCCGGCTCCAGGAGGCTCTGGGTCACCGCCACCAGGTAGTTCGCGGTGCGCAGGTTCTCGCAGACCTGGGCGATGCTCCAGGCCAGGACCAGGATCAGGACCGCGTCCTGGAACAGGGAGGCCACGCCCTTGACGGCGGTGCGGGCCAGGTCCCCGGCCTTCAGGAGGCGCTGCCCGAGGGCCAGCAGAGCGGCCGAGGCCAGGGCGGCGAGGGAGCCGTAGAAGATCGCCCAGGTGGAGTTCGCGAAGCTCAGGACCTCGCGCAGCCAGGCGAGGCCGCCGGCGGCGGCCGCCTCGCGGGCGTGGAGGTTGCCCTCGGCGATGGCGGCGCGGGCGGCGCTGGCGCCCGACGAGTAGATCAAGAGGGCGGTGAAGCCGACCATGACCCCGAACAGCGGCAGGACGCCGTTCCACCAGCGCGGCTCCGCCCAGGGGGCGCGGAAGACCCGGGCCTCCAGCTCCTCGCTGCCCTCCTCCGGTCCCTCCTCCGAGGAGCGGCTCCTGCGCCGGAGGGCACGCTCCTCGAGCTCGGCCATGGGTTGCAGGTCCCGCTGCATCAGGATGACGAAGCCGACGAGGGCGATGGCGAAGAGGCAGTAGAAGCGGTAGGGAATGGTCTCCAGGAACAGGGTGTAGCCCTCCTGTTCCGAGAGGCCGATGGTCGGCAGCTGCGGAGCATAGGTGCTGATCTGGTAGGCCACCCAGGTGCTCAGAACGGCGATGCCGGCGACCGGTGCGGCGGTGCTGTCCACGATGTAGGCGAGCTTGGCGCGGCTCACCTTCATCCGGTCGAAGAGCGGCCCCGCCGAGTTGCCGACGATGATCGTGTTGGCGTAGTCGTCGAAGAAGATGCCCAGGCCCAGGAAGTAGGCCACCGCCTGGACGCTGCGGCGGCTGCGGGCGAAGCGCAACAGCGCCTGGACCATGCCGTCGATGCCCCCCATGCGCGTGACCACGGCGACCGTGGCGCTCAGGCCGAGGACGAAGCCGAGGATGTAGAGATGGAAGGGGTCGGAGAGGATCTCGGCCCAGACGATGTCCCGCAGGACGATCGGGAACATCTCCACGAAGGCGTGGCCCCGGGGCACCAGCAGATAGCCGCCGGCGAGGACGCCGAGGAGGAGGGAGGGGATGACGCTGCGGGTGAGGAAGGCCAGGAGGATGGCCAGAAGCGGCGGCACCAGGGAGGAGCGACCGCCGGTGCGCTCCTCGTGGAGGAGTCCGCCGCCGGCGTCGAAGAGGCGCAGGCGGGCCTCGTCCGGATCGTGCTCCACGCGCAGCTCCACCACGCCTTCCCCCTCCAGGCCGGGCAGGGGGGCGAGGACCGCATCCTCCTCCCAGACGACCTCGGGCACCGTCAGGGCGCCGCGCAGGGCATCGCCGATCTCGGTGCGGTGGCGGGCGGTCTCGCCTTCGAAGCGCAGGCGCAGGCGGCCCGCCGTTCCGGCCGGGTCGAGGGCGCGGCCGGGGGCCTCCGGCTGCGCGCCGGCCGCCCGGGCGGCGGCCAGGGTGCCGGGCAGGTCCAGCTCCTCCAGGGCCCGGCGCAGGGCCAGGCCTTCGAGAGCCCCCGGCGCCGCCTCCAGGGTGAGGAGGGGGACGCAGAGGAGCGCGAAGAGGGCCGAGACCAGGAGGCGCGAACGCAGCATGAGGCGGCGCGCATCCTAGGAGCGCCGAGAGCCTGCTACCCTGCGCGGCGGTGACGGCCTTCCTGCTCCTGGTCCTGATCCTCCTGGGGGTTCTCCTGGTGCGCCGGACGGCGCGCCTGGAGGAGCGCCTCGGGGATCTGGAGGTCTCCCTGCGGCGGCCGGCCGAGACTCCAGCCCCCGATCTGGAGGAGGCCCTGGCGGCGCCGCTTCGGCGTCTGGAGGCGGCCGCCGGCGACCTGCGCAGCGTCGCCGAGAGTCTGCGCGACCTGCGCGAAGCGGCCCCGGCCGCCCCGGCGGCGGCCGAGGAGGACCCCCGCTCCCGGATCCTTTCCTGGCTCCGGGGCCAGGGCCTGGAGGAGGTGCTGCTCCTCGACACGGTGGACGGTCTGGTGGGGGGCGGGGGCGAGCTGCGCTTCGAGGCCCGGCGCGGCCCGGTGCGGGTGGTCGGCCGGGTGCGCCTCGAAGGGGGGCGGCCGGTCGCCTGGGAAGGGCGCGACTCCTACGCTTCCTTCCCCTGACCGTCCTCCCCCGCCCGCCGTGAGCACCGAAGCCTCCGAAGCCCGGGACGTCCGGGTCCGCGACCTCCCCTCCCACGCCGGCCGCCGCGTGCGCCTGCGCGGCTGGGTGTACAACCTCCGGGAGAAGGGCAAGCTCCAGTTCCTGCTCCTGCGCGATGGAAGCGGCATCGCCCAGTGCGTCCTCCTGAAGAAGGAGGTCGGTGAGGAGCTCTTCGAGGAGGCGCGGGCCCTGACCCAGGAGAGCTCGATCGAGCTGACCGGCGAGGCACGCCTCGACGAGCGCGCCCCGGGCGGCGCCGAAGTCCGGGTGGACGGCCTGCGCACCGTGCACCGGGCCGGGCCCTATCCCATCGGCAAGAAGGAGCACGGGCCGGGGTTCCTCATGGACCACCGGCACCTGTGGCTGCGCAGCAAGCGTCAGGCGGCCCTCATGCGCCTGCGCCACGAGCTCATCCAGGGCTGGCGCGAGTTCCTCGACCGCGAGGGTTTCTTCTGCGTGGACTCGCCGATCTTCACGCCCAACGCCTGCGAGGGGACCTCGACCCTCTTCGAGGTGGACTACTTCGGCGAGCCGGCCTACCTGACCCAGTCCGGCCAGCTCTACGCCGAGGCCGCGGCCATGGCCCTGGGCCGCGTCTACTGCTTCGGCCCGGTGTTCCGCGCCGAGAAGTCCAAGACCCGCCGCCACCTCACCGAGTTCTGGATGCTGGAGCCCGAGATCGCCTTCGCCGGCCTGGAGGAGGTCTGCGATCTCGCGGAAGGACTCCTGCGCGCCACCCTGCGCCGGGTCCTGGAGCGCCGGCGGCCGGAGCTCGAGGACCTGGGGCGCGACCCGGCGGTCCTCGAGGCCTGGGACCGGCCCTGGCCGAGGATGCGCTACTCCGAGGTGGCCGAGCTCCTCGGCGCCTGGAAGGAGGAGGGGAGGCTGGATTCGCAGTTCCAGCCCGGCGACGACCTCGGCGCTCCGGACGAGACCGCCCTGGGCGAACACTTCGGCCTGCCGGTCCACATCACCCACTGGCCGGCCGAGGTCAAGGCCTTCTACATGAAGCGCGAGGACGGGGAGGACTCGCCGGTCCTGGGCGTGGACATCATCGCGCCGGGCGCCGGGGAGATCGTCGGCGGCTCGGTGCGGGAGGACGACCTGGCGACCCTGGAGCGGCGCATCCGCGAGCATGGGCTCCCGGAGGAGGCCTTCTCCTGGTACCTGGACCTGCGCCGCTACGGAAGCGTGCCCCACGCCGGCTTCGGCGTCGGACTGGAGCGCACCCTGGCCTGGATCGCCGGCGTCGAGCACCTGCGGGAGTGCATCCCCTTCCCGCGTACCCTGCAGCGACTGCGTCCCTGAGAGGCGCCGGCGGCTGCCGGTGTCGCGCGCGCCGTCCTATTGCGGGATCCGGTCGAGGATGTCCTGGACCGCGGCGCCGAGGAGGGGATCGCCGGAGGCCAGGGCCTGGCGCAGGAGTTCCCCGGAGAAGGGATGGAGGAGGGCCAGGGCCTCGCGGGCGCGGCCGTCGCCCTGGCGGGCCGCCTCCAG
>JALUUN010000091.1 GCA_027021325.1 Planctomycetota bacterium | reverse complement strand
TTCGACCTCCTCGGGCTCCGGAGCGAGCTCGAATCGGCCTGCCCCGGCCTCCTCTGGGAGGAAGACGCCTTCACGGACTCCGGCTGGCGGGCCCGCGCCCGCCTCCCCGCCTCCGAGGCCCCGGCCCTCCTCTCCCGCCTCCGGGAAGGCGGCGCCCGGGGAGTGGTGGTGGAGCCCGAGGACCGCTGCTAGGGTTTCTCCCCGGAGCCCCCAGGCGGCCGATCCGCGGCCGGAATCGCCATGGACGACTATCTCCGCTTCAAGAAGCTGATCACACCCAGGATCATCCAGGCCCTGTTCTGGCTGAGCGCCCTCGTCACTCTGGTCACGGGACTCGAGATCCTCCTTCGCGGGGCCGTGGTCCTGGGATTGACCTGGATCGTCCTGGGCTACCTCTCCGCCAGGGTCTTCTGCGAGTTGCTGCTCGTGATCTTCTCCATCCATGACCACCTGGCTGAGATCAAGGCCCTGCTCCGGGACAGATCCGGCTCTTGATCCGCCTGGCAACCGCGGTCTCCGGAGGACCGTCCCGCGATGCGCCCGCTGTTTCTCCTGAGCCTCGTTGAGTTAGAATCCTTCCGATGCTTGTCTGGACCGGAGTCGGATGGATCGTCTTGCCGATTGTCCTGGTGGCTGTCATGTTGATGGAGTTTCTGGTCGAGCTGCTGTCGGGTGACGACCAGTACTTCCAGACGCACGGGTGGCCTATGTTTGCTGCCATCCTTTCCTCTGCCCTGGTGATCCGTTCCATCGCCGCCAGGCGCAGGCGGATGCGCACCCGGGTGCTGGTCGACGTGGAAACGGGAGAAGAGGTGGTCTGGCGTCCGCAGGACTCCTTCATGTTCATCCCCTTGCGCTTCTGGCCGGCGATCATGTTCCTGCTTTCTGCGATCGACATCTTCAACGGCGGAGACTGAGGATCCGGGATGGGAACCGAGGATCCCGGCCAGGGGAGTAGAACACGCTGGAGGCGGGACGGATGACGGCTGTTCTCTTCCGGATCTTCGCGGCTCCACGCTGCGCTCCTGGAGCGCCGAGCTCCTGCTCGAGACGATCCAGGGCCTTGGCCTCGGCTCCGGGCAGGCCCGGCCTGGAGGCATGGCCCGGGCACGGGAAGGCGAGATGAGCCGGGCCCGGGACCTCGAGCTCCTGGAGGCCAGACTGCGGGCGGACTTTCCCGAGGTGGAGGAGCCGGCGGACCCGATCTGGACGGCGCCGCCGGCGTGGAAGGTGATCGACTGCGTCCTGTCCCTGAACCGGAACTACGACCGCTTCGTCTGGCCGCGGGTGGCGGCCTTCGGGGAGAGTCATCCCGAGCTCCGTTCGGTCGCCGGCCTCGCCCGGCTTCTCGAGTCCTATCCCACGCCCCGGGCCTTCGGGGAGGCCGAACTCGGGACCCGGGACGGGCGGCGGATGGAGACCCTGCGGGGTGTGGTCCTCCACCTTCTCGGGGTTCTCCCGCAGTTCCCGGGCGCGACCGAGGAGGAACGCCTCGAGGCCTGGGCCCGGGACGCCCGGCCGGGGGACTTCCTGGGGGCGGGGATCCGCGGCTTCGCCCTCGCCGGCTGGCAGTACCTGCGCATGCTCTTTGGAGCCCAGACCCTGAAGCCCGACGTCCATCTCCAGCGCTATGTCGAGGAGGCCGTGGGGCATCCGGTCACGCCGGTCCAGGCCCTCTACCTCCTCGAGGACGCGGGCCGCCGCCTGGGCCTCCCGCTGCGCAGCCTCGACGTCCGGATCTGGGAGCGGGGAGCGCGGGGTGGGCACCGCGAACCTGGCGGGAGCGCTTGACGCTTCTTTCGAGGATCTGCTAGAAGATGCGCGCCCGGCTTGTCGGATTGCTGTGTTCTCGCGTCTTTCCCCACTTCTTTCCGGCTCGAAGGAGCAGGACACGGAACATGCAGTTCGGCTCTCTTTCCGTTCTGCTGCTACGAGGACTGGACCATGAACGAACAAGGAAGCGCCTCGGTTCACGTGCAAGACGGGAACCGCCCTCTCTCCTGGCTCCTCTTCTCCTTCGAAGGACGGATTCCTCGGTCCACCTGGTGGGGTGCCAGCATCGCATTGTCCGTGATCGGCGTGGCTCTTGAGTTTGCTGTGGCTTCGGGGGCGCGAGGCGGAGCCGAGAACGGCAGCCCTGGGCTCACCCTCGTGCTTCTCCTCTGGCTCCTGGTCTCCTTCTGGATGGGGATCGCCCTGAATGCGAAGCGATGGCACGATCGCGGGAAGACGGGGTGGATGACCCTGGTCTTGCTGATCCCTTTCCTGGGCTGGCTCTGGGCTCTCGTGGAGCTCGGTTTCCTGAAGGGGACCTCGGGGTCGAATGCCTACGGCCCGGATCCCCTGGGATCCCGAGCGGCCTGAGGCCCGGCCCCGGGGCCCGGAGCCTGGCCGTTCCTCCTGCGGGAGAGCCCAGGCGGGACAGGACGCTGCCCCCTCGGTCCGCCTAGGATGCCCGGCACCGATGACCGGCCTTCCGCGGTTCCTCCTCCGGCTCCGGCCGCTTCCCGCCTTCCGGCATCGCCGGGCCTTTCTTCGGCCGGCCGCGGGGCTCCTGGTGAGCAGCCTGGCCAGCCTGGGCGCCGGTGCGCCGGCCCGCGCCCAGGAGGTGCCCCGGCGGGAGGCGGAGGAGACGGGCGCCGGCCGGAGCCCGTCCTTCCGCTGGACCCTGGACTCCACCGAGGACTGGCAGGAGGCCGCCGCGGAGAGCGAGGGCCTGCGCATCGAGGACGGCCTGGCCCTGCCCGAGGGGAAGAGCGCGCGCCTGCGGAGCGTGGTGCGCCGCTTCGAGCGCCGCCTGGTGCCTCTCGTACTCGTCGTCGAGCCCTCGCCCCTCTGGGAGAACTGGATCCCGGTCCCGAACATCGGCCCCTCGAACCTCCGGGACGCGCCGGTCCTCCTGAACCTGGGCGCGGAGGGCCTCTGGATGTTCGGGCTCTACGGCGAGGCGAAGAAGCGGGAGGGCTTCCAGGCCGAGCCGGCCACGCTCGAAGGCTTCGAGGGGCCGCTCTGGACCACGCCCTTCCCGGACCAGTTCGACGCCCCGGGTGGCCTCCAGCCGGGCCTCGGCGGCTACCATGCCTGGCAGACCCGCGACCTCGTGCACTGGGTCCACCACGGACCGGTCACCGAGGCCTTCTCGCGCTGGGTCACGAGCGCCGAGGCGGTGGACGGCCGCGTCTACCTGTACTACGACTATCCGAACGACCAGGATCCCCACCTCTACATCGACGAGGACCTGCGCGACGGCCGCCCCGGCCGCGATCTCGGCCTCGCCTTCGCCGACCCCAGCGACGGCTCCGACGCCGGGGTGATCCGCGACCTCGAGGGCCGCTTCCACCTGATCTACGAGGACTGGACACCCATCAACGCCCGCAAGCACTCCTGGGACTCGCCGCTCGCGGGGCATGCCGTGAGCGAGGACGGCCTCCGCGGCTGGCGGATCCTGCCGCCGGCGGTGGACCGCCGCACCCGGCCCACGGGCGAGACCGGGACCTACCTCCATCCGCACTGGACCCAGCACCCGGACTGGGATTCCAACGTCGCCACCTATCAGGTTCACGAGCCCGAACAGGACGCCTTCGGGGACTGGGCGGCCATCGGCATCGGCGGCCGCAGCTGGCTCTTCGCGGACTACGAGCCGGTGGACGGCGGCATCCGCCTGGCTTGGTTCACCTCCCCGGACCTGGCCACGCCCTTCACCCTCTGCGGAGCCATGGGCAAGGGGCACCCGGACCCCGACGTGGCCTTCTTCGACGGCCGCTTCATCCTCGTGACCCAGCTGGAGCAGGACTGGGTCAGCCCCGGCCCC
>JALUUN010000090.1 GCA_027021325.1 Planctomycetota bacterium | reverse complement strand
ACGGACTCTACGCGGACACGAACTACAGCGCTGAGGACCGGGTTCTCGTGAAGGAGGTCCAGGACCCGGACTACCAGCGCGTCGCCTACCTTCGTTTCGACCTGGAGCCCCTGCGCGGCACCGGCGAGATCCTGGAGGCGGTCCTGGAGATGGAACTCGCCGCCGCCGGAGAGCTTCCCTGGACCTCCACCTTCGCCGCGCAGCTCGTCGCCGACGATTCCTGGGACGAGGCTTCCCTCACCTGGAATACCCGCCCGGCCCCCGGCGCGCGCCTCGACCTCCAGTTCGGCCGGCCGCGCATCCGCTGGGATCTCACCGAAGCGGTCCTCGCCGAGCTGGCCGGCGACGGCTTCCTGAGCCTCGCCCTCCAGGGCGAGCGCGCCGGCGGCGAACGCATCGTCCACCTCTGGAGCCGGGAGGCGGCGGATCCTGCGCTGCGGCCGCGGCTGCTCCTGCGCTACGCCGAGTAGGCCGGCCCTCAGGGCCGCCGCTCCACGGGGACGCCGGCCGCCTCCAGGAGGCGCGGCAGGTCGCCCGCCGCGGCCTGGCGCCAGGCGACGGCGTCGGGCGGCGGACCGGCGTCGAAGAGCTCGAGGAAGCCGCCCGGGAGGGAGGCGTCGAAGACCAGCCGCGAGGCGAGGCGCGCGCGGGTGGCGGCGCGCAGGAGCGTGAGGTTCGCGCGGAGTCCCCGCGCCTCGACGACCAGCGGCGCTCCGCCGGCCTCCTCGCGCAGCAAGCGGAGCACGGCGTTCAGGGCGTCTGCCCGCCGGTCCAGGAGGCTGCGCCCGAGGAGCAGGGAGTCGGTGGCCCGGAGGTGCCGGTCGGCCTCGCCGTCGGGGCCGCGCGGGTCCAGGATCAGGAGGCGGGCGAGGCCGGAAGCGGGCGCGGGCAGGGCGCCGGGTGCGGGCTCCTCGCTCAGGACCACGCGCAGCTCGCCGGCGGGATCCGGTCCCGGCCGTTCCCACCCCGGGAGGAGCCAGCCGTCCGGGGCCTGGAAGAGAACGGGGCTACCCGCCGCGCCCAGGCCAAGGCGGTCGGCCAGCGCCGTGAGTCCGGGCTCGGCGGGGAGGCGCCGCGCCGGGGCGACGCGGGCGGCGGGCAGGGGCTCGGGCGGTGCCTCGGGAGGGTCGCGCAGCCAGGCCTCGAGGCGGGCCCGGGCGAGGCTGCGTACCGTGGCGGCCTCCGCCGGCACGCGGCCGGCGGGGAGCACCTGGAGGACGGCCGGATCGGCCTCGACCCGAAGCGGCGGCTCGGGCACCGGGCTTCCGTCGCCGCGCCCCTGGAGGTGCCGGAGCAGCCAGCCGTACAGGGCCTCGCGCAGGGGCCGGTGGTAGTCGTGGCCGGCCTCGAAGACGGCCAGGGCGAGATCCTCGCCGCGCCCGCGCGCCTCCCAGGCCCGGAGCGCCTGGGCCCGCGCCTGCCTTGCCCCCTCGGGCGTGAACATCGGGTCCTTCGTGCAGGCCAGAAGCAGCACCGGCCGCGGGGCGGCCAGGGCCAGGACGTCGCCCAGGTCGGCCTCCCGGGCGAGGCCGGCGGCGTGGCTGCACGGGCAGTGGCCGATCCGCGTCTCCAGGAACTCGCGCAGGCGGCTGACGTAGACCGCGGGCACCGCCGAGCGGATGCGCTCGTCGAGGGCGGTGGCGTAGAGGGTGTTCATACCGCCGCCCGAGGCACCGGTGCAGCCGAGGCGCGTGGCGTCCACCTCCGGCCGGGCGGCCAGGAGATCGAGGGCGCGGAAGGTGTCCTGGAGGACGATCGTCAGGTTGTTCCAGCCGCAGAGCTGCAGGCGCCAGAACTCGTCGTGGCCGTTGCCGGGGACGGCGCGCTCGCCCTGGCCGAAGGGGTCGTAGACGAGGACCGCGAAGCCGAGGCGGGCGAGCCCGACGCAGCGGGCCTGGACCACCGGTTCCGCCTTGGCCCCGCCCCAGTGGCCGACGGGGGAGACGACGCCGGGGAAGGGGCCGGGGCCCTCGGGCAGGTAGAGGAGGGCGGTCACCGGGAAGCCCGGGCGGCTCTCGAAGAGGATCTTTTCGATGCGGTAGCCCTGGCGCTGCAGGACGCCGGTGGTGCGTGCGGGCGGCGGCTCCCGGGGCGCCTCTTCCGGATCGAGGCCGCAGGCCTCCCGGACGCGTCGTCGCAGGGCCTCGCGGGCGGCGGGTCTCCCGCCGGCGAGAAGCGGTGCCAGCCGCGCGTGGGCGGCCTCGGCGGCGGCGGCGGTTTCTTCGATCAGCCTTCCTGTGGGGTCCACATCCGCCGGCGGCCGGCGCAGGGCGGCGAGGAGGCGTTCGCGGGCGCCG
>JALUUN010000089.1 GCA_027021325.1 Planctomycetota bacterium | reverse complement strand
AAGGCCGGGTCGGGGGAGAGAAGGACGGCGTCCACGGTCTCGTAGCTGTCGCCCGTGTCGAGGACCCGGAGGCGATGGCCTCCGGCCTCGAGCAGGACGGCGCCGGCGGGCTGCCAGGAGAAGGCGCGGGCGGTGCGGCCGCGGTGGGTGGGGGGGAGGACCTGCCCGTCCACCTCCACCTGGAAGGAGCGGTCGCGGCCGTCGCCTTCGTAGGCGCGGACCCAGACGAGGTGCCTCCCTTCCCCGGTCTCGAAGGCGCCTTCCAGGGCGTCGCGGGCGACGCCGCGGGCGTTCGAGGTGCGGAAGCCCCGGCCGCGGAAACCGGGGATGTTGGTCTGCTCCCGCCAGGAGCCGAGCAGATCCTCGGCCTCGAGGAGGACGGCGCCCGCGGGCATCTCCACGGTGGCGGTATCCAGGCGCCGCAGCAGCAGGCGGTCGAAGGGGGCCTCGCCGCCGGCGGGGCCGGCGAGGCGGAGGCCGGTGTCATCCCACCACTCCCGCGGCAGGTCCAGGGCGGCCCAGGCGCCCGCCGCTCCAGGGGGAAGCCGGAGCCACGGCCCGCGGCCCGCCCGCAGCGCCTCGCCCGCCCCCTCCCGCCGCCGGCGGATCCAGAGCACGGCGTCGCGGGGGCCGCCTTCCGCCTGCCAGTGTGCCTCCCAGCCGCCGCCGGGCGCCGCTTCCGGTTCCAGGACGGCGAGGACTGCGGGATCCTCGCCCCAGGGGGCCTCCTGCGGCGCCGGGGCCGGAAGGAGGAGCAGCCAGGCCAGGCCGGGGCCCATGCCTGGAGCCTAGCAGGGGCCCCGTTCCGGGCCCGGCGGGCGCAGGGGAGGCTTCCCCGCCGGCCCGCCCGGCTGCGGCCGTAACCCGTCGCGGGGCGGGCCGTCTTTCCTGGTGGACGCTGGATCCGCCAGCGTTCCCCCCGGCCGGGGGTTCCGGCCCTCTTCATCGGATGGACTCTCCATGCCTTCGACCTGTCTCCGCCACCTGCCCGCCCTGGCGGTCCTCGCCGGCGCCGCGGGCCTGCCCCTGCTCCCGGGCCTGAGCCCGGCCCTCGACCTCTCCTGCGAGACCCGGACCGTCCTGCTCCAGACCGGCGACGGCTCCGAGGAGCCCTGCATCTCCGCGGAGGCCTTCGGCCTCTCGCGCTCCGGCCCGGACATCTCGGTCCAGGGGGTCCGGATCGAGACGAATCCGCCCTGCGGTCCTCTCACCGATGCCTCGGTCACGACCTACCGTGACCGCGACGGCAAGGAGGGCTTCACGAATCCTCCCGACGAACTGGTGTCCGTCACCTCGGCCCACAACGATGTGCCCTTCACCGAGCTGAGTGTCGGCACCTTCACGAACAACGACGGCCTGAACGGCCGCGCCACCCACTGGGAACTGAGCGTGACCTACGCCGACGGCCGGGGCGCCCGGGCCAGCGGAACCTTCTGAACCCCCTTCCGAATCCAAGATCCCAAGACGCATTCGCCATGTCTCGCACCCTGCTCGCCTTCACCCTCGCCA
>JALUUN010000088.1 GCA_027021325.1 Planctomycetota bacterium | reverse complement strand
CCCTTCCTCCGCCTCCTGGAGTTCTCCGGATCCGGCGGCGGCATGGGCCTCGAAGCCGAGGCGGCCGAGGGCGCTCACCGCGCAGCGAGCGACCCGGGGGTGAGCGGCCAGAACCCGGGCGGACCGCCCCTGCCCGAAGTCCCGTACCGGCGGCTCCTCCTCGGCGGGCTCCACGGCAGGAAGCGGAAGTTCGAACCAGAACCTGCTGCCCTCGCCGGGAACGCTCTCCACGCCGATGCGCCCGCCCATGGCCTCCACCAGGTGCTTGGAGATGGCGAGGCCGAGACCGGTGCCGCCGAAGCGACGGGTGGTCGAGGCGTCGGCCTGCTCGAAGGGCTGGAACAGGCGTCCGACCTGCTCCGGGGTCATGCCGATGCCGGTGTCCTGGACCTCGAAGCGCCAGCCCGCCTCCTGCGGCAGGCGCCGGAGGGCGAGGCACACCTCGCCCTCCTCGGTGAACTTGAGGGCGTTGCCCAGCAGGTTGGTCAGGACCTGGCGCAGGCGGTGGACGTCGCCTTCGACCCAGGGCTCTTCGATCTCCTCCTCCTCGAAGAGCAGGGTCAGCCCGCGTTCGCAGGCCCGCCCCGCCAGGAGATCCAGGACCGAGGCCGCCGTCCGGCGCAGGGGGAAGGGGGCGTTCTCCAGCTCCAGCCGGCCGGCCTCGACCTTGGAGAAGTCGAGGATGTCGTTGATGATCTTGAGGAGGGTGTGGCCGCAGGAGGCGATGGTCTCGACCTGCTCCTGCTGCTCGGTGTCGAGCTTCGAATCCCGCAGCAGGGCGGTCATGCCGATCACCCCGTTCATGGGGGTGCGGATCTCGTGGCTCATGTTGGCCAGGAACTCGCTCTTGGCGCGGGCCGCGTTGCGTGCCTGGAGGAGGGCGGCGTCCAGGTTCTGGTTGCTGCGGAAGAGCTCCGCCAGAGCGAAGTCGTGGCTGACTGCCAGGAAGACCCCGAAGGCCACGCTGCTCAGGGCGAGGACGCTCAACGGCACCAGGGTCGTCGCCACCTCGGCCAGGGGGCCCTGGGCGCGCCAGTAGCCGAGGGCGAAGAGCAGGGCGAGGGCGGTGGGCAGGATCCAGGCCCGGGCCGGCCGGTGCGGGTAGCTCCCGGCCGCCGCCACCAGGAGGAAGCCGCCGGGCCCGTAGAGGAACATGGCGGCCGCAGCGTCCACCCGCCCGGCGATCATGCCGTGGAGGAAGGTGAAGGAGGCGGTGGCCAGGAAGGCCAGGAGGCGCGGGTCCAGCTGCGGCCGGCGCGCCGTCGCCCAGGCGAGGAGGAGGATCAGTCCGGCCGCCGCCAGGCGCAGGGGCAGGAGCTCCGCCCGGGGCAGCGGCCCCGCCCAGGTCTCGAAGAAGGGCTCCAGAACGGCCAGGGCCAGGAGGGCCGCGGCCTGGAAGGCGAGGGCGAACCAGGTGACCCGCCGCCACCTCCGCAGGCGGAAGGCGGGATAGTGCCGGGGTCCGGCGGGGTCGGGCAGATAGAGCCCGTCCCACCAGCCCAGGAGGCGGCGGAGGAAGGCAGACACCGTTCTGGCGTCTCTTCATCGGTTTGCCGCGTGCCCTCCCTTGACGAAGGGGAGAGGGGGCCGCGCGCCGGGGCGGTCCGGATCCCCCTGGGCGGGTAGAATCCAGGGTTCCCGATGGAGGTTCCGAGCGTCTCCTGGCCCGAAGCCCGCGCCGTCCCCGGACTGCGGGTCGTGGATCTGCGCAGCCCGGCGGAGTACCGCGAGGACCACCTGCCCGGGGCGTTCTCGGTCCCGCTCCTGGAGGACGCCCAGCGCGCCATCGTCGGCACCCTCTACCGGAAGGAGTCGCCACAAGCTGCGATGGAGGCAGGGCTTGGGATGGTCGAGGCGTCCCTGGAGCGGCTCCTGGAGGGGCTCCTGGGACCGGAGGCCCCCCTGGAGGAGGCCCGCCGCCGTTTCCGCGGCCTGGCGGAGCGCCTGCGCCGGGGAGAGGCCCCGGCGCCGGCCGAGGCCGGGCCGCCGCCGCCGGGCGGGCTTCTTCTCTACTGCTGGCGGGGCGGGCTGCGCTCGCGTTCCGTCGGCGCCTGGCTGGCGGCCCTGGGCGTTCCCGGGGTCCGGGTCCTCGAGGGCGGCTACAAGGCCTTCCGCGCCTGGGTCCGGGCCGAGCTTGCCGCCTTCGACGCGGCCACCCCCCTGATCCTCCTGCGCGGCCCGACCGGGGTCGGCAAGACCCGCATCCTCCAGCACTTGGAACGGGCGCTCCCGGGGAGCACCCTGGACCTGGAGGGCCTCGCCCGGCACCGCTCCTCGATCCTCGGCGACATCGGCCTGGAGCCCGCGGGCGCCCGCGCCTTCGAGACCGGCCTGGCCGATCGCCTGGGCCGCCTGGGGCCGCCGCCCTGGTTCGTGGAGGGGGAGAGCCGCAAGGTCGGCGACCGGGTGATCCCCGAGCCCCTGTGGCGGGCCATGGAGGCCGGCGTCCAGATCCGCCTGGACGCGCCGCTTTCCTGGCGTGTAGGCCTGCTCCGCGAGGAGTACCTGGCGAGTCCCGGTGCCCGGGAGCAGTTCCTGGAGCGCCTGCCCTTCCTGGAGAAGCGCCTGGGGCCCTCCTGGGCCGGCCGCCTGCGCGAGGCCCTCCGGGCGGGGCGCGTGGACGAAGTCGCCGAGGTCCTGCTCCTCCGTTACTACGATATCCGGTACGCCCGCAGCGACCGCCGACGGCGCTTCCTCCTCCACCTGCGGGCCGACGATCCGGAGATCGTCCCCCGTCTCCTCGAGCTGCGGTCGCGCCTGGCCGCCGGCGCGGGGAACGCCCCCCAGACCGCCGCCCCGACCCCGCCGCCAGCATGTGTGGATTCATCGGCATCGCCGGAAGCCCCGGCACCGACGTCGCCACGGAGCTCTACGAGGGCCTGATCAGCCTCCAGCACCGCGGACAGGACGCCGCCGGCATCCTGTCCTTCGACGGGATGTTCCACCTGCGCAAAGCCAACGGCATGGTGCGGGACATCTTCGACGAGAAGGACATGGCGCGGCTCAAGGGCCACCTGGCCATCGGCCACGTGCGCTATCCCACGGTCGGCGCCGGCGGCAGCGAGGACGCCCAGCCCTTCTACATCAACTTCCCCTTCGGCGTCGGGATGGCCCACAACGGCAACCTGACGAACTTCCTGGACCTGCGGGACCGGCTGTTCCCGGCCGACAACATCCGCTTGCAGAGCTCCTGCGACGTCGAGGCCGTCCTCTACGCTTTCGCCCAGGCCATGCAGCTGTCGGCGCCGAGCGGTTTCCCCCTGCCCGAGCGCGTGCGCGAGGCCGTGGCCCGGGTCTTCGAACGCGCCCGCGGTGCCTACTCGGTGGTCGGCATCCTGAGCGACGGCTCCGGAGCGCTCTTCGCCTTCCGCGATCCCCACGGTATCAAGCCCTGCATCATCGGCCGCCGGATCTCGCCGACCGGCTTCGAGGAATGGGCGGTGGCCTCGGAGAGCGTCGCCCTGGAGATCCTCGGTTTCGAGCGCTACCGCGACCTGCGCAACGGCGAGGCTTTCTATGTCGAGCCCGGGCAGGAGCCGGTCTTCGCGCAGGTGACGGAAAAGCCGCACCGGCCCTGCATCTTCGAGCTGGTGTACTTCGCACGGCCGGACTCCTTCCTCGACGAGATCTCCGTGTACAAGACGCGGCGGCGCTTCGGCAAGGAGCTGGCGCGGCAGTGGAAGGAGGCGGGCGCGCCGAAGCCGGATGTGGTCATCCCCATCCCCGACAGCAGCCGCGACGCGGCCCTGAAGATGGCCTGGGAGCTGGGCGTGAAGTACCGTGAGGGCTTCATCAAGAACCGCTACGTCGGCCGCACC
>JALUUN010000087.1 GCA_027021325.1 Planctomycetota bacterium | reverse complement strand
AAGACCGCGCCGTCGTTGGCGAAGTCCGGACTCACCCCCAGGGAGCGCAGGTACAGCCAGCCGGTCCCGTCCTGGGCCGCGTACTCCTGGCCCTGGTCCACGTCCACGGAGACCGGGCCGCTGCCGTAGGTCGCCGCATGCACGACAAGGGAGCCACCGGGCTCGAGTCCGCTTCCGATGCGGCGGCTCTCGCTGGGGTGGCGGATGAAGCGCTGGATCCAGGTGATCCCCTCGTCCTCGCTGAGGTAGAGGCCTTCATTCCGCGCCCACAGCAAGCGCCCGCTCGTGGCGTAGTCGTGAGCGACGTGCAGCTGCTGCCAGTAGCGGAGGGGCGGGTAGCCGGTGAAGGTGCCGGGATCGTGTTCGCGGAGGAAGCACTGCCAGTTGTCGAAGTCCTGCCAGGTCTGACCATGATCGTCGCTGCGCAGGACGCCGGTCTCCTCGAAGCCACTGGCCCCGGGATACTGCCGTCCCGCGGCGAAGACCGCGGCGGGGGCGGTGGGACCGGGCGGGACGGCGGCCAGGGCAGTCACGCTGGTCGGCAGGGTCAGGACCGTGGTCCAGGTGAGGCCACCGTCGTCGGATACCCGGATCTCACCTTCGTCGCCGCTCGCGGTCGCCGCCGCACGGCCCAGGCCGAGGAGGACACGCGCCTGCGGGTTGGTGGCATAGTCCCACTCCAGAGCGACCGCCCCGAGACCCCAGCCGAGAGCGCCGGCGTCCAGAACCAGACTCCAGGAACCGGGGTCGCCGCCGTTCTCCGACCTCCAGAGCTGGCTGTCGCTGGCGGCGAAGACCGTGGCGGCGCGGCCGCCGGCAGCGGGGTCCCAGTCCTGGGCCACAGCCAGGCCGCCGTAGTTGGCCGGCGTGTCGAGGCTGTGGACTGCGTCCCATCCGGACCAGTCCGGCCGTAGCCGGTAGAGGGTGCCGTTCTTGGCCAGGGCGAAGGTGGGCCGGGGATTCGCCGTGTTGCCCTGAGGCGTGACGAGGTGGCGGAAACTGGCGCCGTTGCCGCTGCCGAGCCCGTTCTGGAGAGCGTAGCAGGTGTCGGGCGGGGCCCCGGTTTCGTGGACCCAGATGCCGTTCTCGGCGCCGATCAGGAAAGCGCCCTGTTCGCCGTACTGGTTCGGAAAGTCCGGATTCCAGCTCACCGCAACGGCGCGCGCGTCCTCCAGGCCTTCGCCGGTCAGGATCTCCCAGCTCAGCATCCCGTCCCGGCTGAGGCGGACGGTTCGCAGTTCCGAGGTCGCGACGACTACGCTCCGGCCGTCGGCCAGGGGGGCCGTGGCGACGCCGTAGACGTTGTCGTGGGGGGCGTGGATCCGGCCCCAGGCAAGGCTTGGCAGCCCGAGGAGCAGCAGGCCGAGGGAGCAGGGGATGGAGGCTCGTGCGATGCGCATCCGGCGTGGGGAGGGAGAAGAGGGGATGCGGCCCGGCGCATGGGGGGAGGACCGGGACCGGGAAGCCGAGGCGTGGGTCCAATCCTACCCCATGAGCGCAGGCACCGGCAGGAGACGCGGTGCCGGGAGCGCTCTTCCGCAGGAGGGGGCCGTTCCCCTAACCCTCTTCCCGATCCCAGCTTGGGAGCCTGCCCGGCGTCCACGGCGCGCCAGCGTCCTCCAGGGCCTGCTCCAGGGCCGCGAGGTCCTGCTCGCGCAGTTCCCGCAGGCCTTCCAGAACCGGCCCGAAGGCATCGGCGGCGATGCGCCAGGCCTCGCGCTCGGTCTCCGTCGGGGGCTGGGTGGTGTTCCACTGATTGGAGACGATGTTCCGCACCCGTTCCTGGATGGAGGGCGGCGTCGGCTCCTGGCGGCGCGAGACCGTCCGGTCGCCGGTCAGGGCGGTGCGCAGTTCATGGAGACGCTGTTGGATGCGTGCGACCTCTTGCAGGAGGGCGAGGTCGGCGCCCGGCGTCTTCTGGACCGCCGCCTTCAGGTAGCGCAGCCGCTCCTCGGTCTCGCCCAGGGCACGCACTGTCCCATCCACGGCCCGGCTCAGGTGAGCGACCTTCTGCTGGAAGCGGAACACCTCCTCACGGTCCGCAGCCGCGAGGGTGGCGAGATTCAAGGGCACGACCTCGAACTCGACAGGGCCGGCCAGGGTCGTGACCACGCCGTCCACCTGCTGCTGCAGGCGGACCCGGTAGATGCCGGGCAGGGCCAGGGGACCGCGGTCCGGCGTCGCCCAGGGGGGGAGGTCCTCCTCCCTGCCGAGCTGGATGGGGCTGGGGCTCGGGTAGCGCAGGTCCCAGGCCGCCCGGTGGATGCCGCGGTTGCGAGTCCCGGGGATCCGGCTGACCACCGCTCCGGTGTCGTCCTCCACGGTCAGGAGGATCTCGGGCGGGAACTCCTCATCCTCGGCGCGCAGTTCCTCCCAGGTCGGATAGGGCAGGGTGCGCCCCTCCTTGCGCGCCTCGCGTTGCGCCTTCTGGCGCTTCTCCTTGCGCGTCATGAGCTTGTCCTTCAGATACCAGGTGAAGGTCGCCCCGAAGGGGGGGTTCGGTGCGGTGAAGAAGGAGGCTCCCTGCGAACCACGGCCATTGCGGCCGCCGAGGCGGCTGTTCTCGATGTACAGGAGGGCGTCGCGGACCGGGAAGAGAATGGCGGCCTCCTGCTCCAGACGCTCGGCGCTCACCTGACGCAAGGGGCTGTAGTCGTCCAGAACGTAGAAGCTCCGCCCGAAGGTGCCCAGCACCAGATCGTTCTCCCGGCGCTGGATGTCGATGTCGCGTACTGCGATGGTCGGAAGCCCCCCCTTCAGCTGCACCCAGTGGCTGCCGCCGTCCACGGTCACGAAACAGCCGAACTCGGTGCCTGCGAAAAGGAGCTCCGGCTTCACGTGGTCCTCCATGAGGGCATAGACCACGTGCCTCTCCGGAAGGTCCGAGGCGATGGACTCCCAGCTCCGGCCACGGTCCCGGCTGCGCAGGAGATAGGGCCTGAAATCGCCGTTCTTGTGGTTGTCGAAGGCAGCGTAGACCGTGTCGGCGTCGTGCAGGGAGGCCTCAAGCCGGGAGACATAGGTCATCTCCGGAACGCCGGGGAAGGAATCGATCCGGCGCCAGCTGCGGCCGCCGTCCTCCGTTACCTGCACCAGGCCGTCGTCGGTGCCGGCGTAGATCAGCCCCTCCACCAGGGGCGACTCGGCCAGGGAGACGATGTTGCCGTAGAAGGAGGTCGAGCGGTTCTTGGACACCGCGTCCACCTCCCAGATCCTCCCCATGACCTCCAGCTGGTTGCGGTCCAGATTCCGGGTCAGGTCCTCGCTGATCGGTGTCCAGCTGTTGCCGCGGTCGTCGGAACGGAACACCCGCTGGGCGGCAAAGTAGAGGCGCGTATGGCTGTGCGGACTGATGATCAGGGGCGAGTCCCAGTTCCAGCGGTAGGGCTCGTCGCCGGGCCGCTCGCGCGGCTTGATGTCCACGATCTCGCCGCTGCGGCGGTCGTGGCGGACCAGACCGCCGTACTGCCACAGGCTGTAGAGGAGCATGGGGTCTTCAGGATCGGCCAGGGTCTCGTAGCCGTCACCGCCGACGGTTACGAACCAGTCCTCGTTGGCGATCCCCGCGCGGCTCAGGGTGCGTGCGGGGCCACCCAGGGAATTGTTGTCCTGGGTTCCGCCGTAGACGTAGTAGAAGGGCGAGGAGTTGTCGACACTGACCCGGTAGAACTGGGCGACGGGGAGGTTGGCCTTGAAGGCCCAGTTGCGGCCGTCGTCGAAGCTCTCGTAGACGCCTCCATCGCAGCCCACCAGCAGGTAATCGGGGAACGCCGGGTCGATCCACAGCGCATGGTCGTCCACATGGCGGTCGGTGTTCGGCACCCGCTGGAAACTGCGCCCGCCGTCCTCGGTCCGTCGTAGCCAGGTGTCCATGAGATACACCCGGTCCACGCGCACCGGATCGCAGACGATCTCGTTGTAGTACTGCGGCGAGCTGGTCGTCGTCGAGCTCATCTTCGTCCAGCTCTCGCCGCGGTCCGTGCTGCGGAAGAAGCCGCTCTGCCCGTCGGCAGCCTCGATGATGGCGTAGACAACGTCCGGGTCGGCCGGGGACACGTCCAGACCGATTCGCCCGAGATCCACTTCCGGCAGGCCGCGGGTCAGTTTGCGCCAGCTCTCGCCGCCGTCGGTGGACTTCCAGAGGGCCGAACCCGGCCCGCCGTTGATGAGGGTCCAGACCCGCCGCCGCCGCTGATAGCTGCTGGCGTAGAGGACATCGGGATCCCGGGGATCGAAGTGCACCTCGTTGACGCCGGTGTGCTCATCGATCTCCAGGACCTTGCGCCAGGTCCTGCCGCCGTCGGTGGTCTTGTACAGCCCGCGGTCGCCCCCGGCCTTCCACAAGGGGCCCTGGGCGGCGACGAATACCGTTTCCGGGTCGCGTGGGTCGATGGCGATCATGCCGATGTGCTCCGACGCTTCCAGGCCCATGCGCTCCCAGGTCTGACCGCCGTCCAGGGACTTGTAGACCCCATCTCCCCAGGACACCGAGCGCTGCGAGTTGTTCTCGCCGGTGCCGACCCAGACGACGTTCGGGTTGCCGGGCTCCAGCTCGACGCAACCGATGGAGTAGCTGCTCTGGGCGTCGAAGACCGGCTTCCAGGTGGTGCCGGCGTTCTCGGTCTTCCAGACGCCGCCGGAAGCCAGGGCGGCGAAGTAGCGTGCTCGGTTGCGCGGGTCCACGGCGAAGTCGGTCACGCGGCCTCCGGTCAGCGCCGGCCCGATGCTCCGGAAGCGCAGGCCGGACAGGGTTCCGGAGTTCAGGCCGGGGGCCGTCTCTTCCTCCTCCTGGACGGCATCCGCCCCGCTTCCGGGCTCCTGCGCGGGGATCCGGGCCAGGCAGAGGGAGAAACCCGGGAGAAGTCCGAGGAAGAGGGCGAGCGTGCGGGGCAGCATCGGCATCGCCATCAAGGTCGCATCGCCGCGGTCCGCGTCAACCTCCAGCCTTCCGGAGTCGCCGGCCGGTGCTACTCTGGGCAGGTCCGGCTCGCCCTACGCAGCCCCGAGTCTCCGATGCACCTCCTGCTCCCGGCCGCCCTCGCCGCAGGTCTTCTCGCCGCCCTCCCGGATCCCGTCGCGCCGGCCGCCGCCGGCGACCCGGAACCCCGGCCGACCGTCGAGTTCGCCCGGACCTGGGACCGTGCCGTGGCCGAGGCCCGGCTCCTCAATCTGCCTCTGGTCATCCACAACCACGGCTTCTACTGAGGTGCGTGCACGAGAATGCACCGGTCGGTGCTGCAGAACAGGGGCTACATCCAGTTCGCCGCGGAGAACACCGTCGAGGTCATGAGCCTCTCCGGCCTGGAGACCGGCATCCAGCGGAAGGATCCGCGCGCCGCCACCTACGAGCGGAAGGACGAGGACGGGCGGGTGCGGGCCTTCCTCGTGGAGTACCCGAACCTTACGGTCGAGGACATCCAGGCCCTGCGCCGTTCGCCGGCTCCGCGCTACAACGAGAAGGGGACGATCCCGCACACGGCGATCGTGGACCCTTGGACCCTGGAAAAGATCCGGGACTGGAACGGCGCGATCTCCGCCGGCGTGCTTCAGGAAGCCGTCCTCGAAGCGCGCAAACAGCTGGCCCGCGATCACGAGCCCGTCCTGGGGCGCCAGGACTGGCGGAAGCTCCAGGAGACGGCCCGCGAGACGCGGACGGCCCTTGCGGCCGGCGAGCTCGACGAGGCCCTGCGGGCTCTGGCCGGGCATCATCACCTCCTGAGGGGCGTCCCTCGGGAACGCCTGGGCCCGGCCCACGCCGGCCTCGAGGCCGAGGTCGCCGAGGCCTTGCGTTTCCGCCTCGGTGCCCTGCGCCGCGACCTGAAGGAGGACGGCGACCGGGCCCGGAGTGCCCGCCGCGAGTGGAAGCGCCTGGAGCGGGCGGCGCGCGGCAGCGGGCTCGAGGCCTTGTTCCAGGAGGGAGCCGGCCTCTGAGCGCATCTGTGCCGCGCCTTGCCTCCCCCCTTGCCCCCGGCCCGAGGACGGACTAGCGGGGAGGCATGGAGGCCCGCACCGCCTGGCTTCTCCTCCACCTCCTGGGCGCCGCGATCTGGACCGGGGGCCATCTGGTCCTCGCCCTCACGGTCCTTCCCAGGGCCCTGCACCGGCGCGAACCCGGGATCGTCCTGTCCTTCGAGGAGGGCTTCGAGCGCCTGGCCCTGCCGGCCCTGTTCCTGCAGATCCTGAGCGGCCTGTTCCTTCTGCACGGCCGGCTGCCGGTGACGCGCTGGCTTGCCTTCGGCAGCCCCGAGGAGACCCTCGCCGGGGTCAAGCTCCTGGCCCTGGCCCTCACCCTGGGCCTGGCCCTGCACGCCCGCTTCCGGGTCCTGCCCGGGGCCGGGGAGACGCGGCTGCGCAGCATGGCCTGGCACATCGCAGCGGTGACCCTGCTCTCGGTCCTGCTCCTGGTCGCCGGCGGTCTCCTGACGGCGGCAGTCTGATCAAGGCCGCAGGGCTTCCACCAGGGGCACGCCGTACCAGAGGACGGCATCGGGCCGGCGGCTCCACAGGGACAGCTCCCGGAGGGCGACGTCGAGGGCGCCGGCTTCCAGGAGACCGCCCGCGGTGAGGCCCTCGCGCTCCTCCTCGACCAGGGAGATCAGACCCTCCACCGCACCGGGGAATCCAGGGCTGCCCGCGCAGGAACCCTGGAAGAGGAAGGCGTTGCGCTCCAGGCGGGCGCCGCCCACCTGCAGGAGAGCGCCGAGGCGGCGCCCCAGGGCCGGGTCCAGATTGCGCCGCCGCCGTCCTTCCAGGAGGGCCGCCCAGGTTCTGGACCAGCCTGCGGGTTCGGGCCAGAGGCGCAGGAGCTCCAGGTCGTCGTCCACGAGAACGACTCGGCCGCCGCGGCGAACGGCGCGGCAGAGCTCCCGGACGCGGGGACGGGGATCGGGGTCGCAGCCCAGGTGGAAGCGCGCCACGGCCAGATCGAAGCTGCCCCGTTCCCGGTCCTCCAGGGGCAGGACCTCCCCTTCGAGGGGGCGGCATTCGGGGCCGGTCGCGCCGCCGGCGGTCCCCGGAGCCAGCCACAGCACCCGCCCGGCGGGGCCGGCGGCGCGCCGCAGACTCCAGGCGAAGCGCTGGCCGTCGGGGTCGAGGAGCAGGACCCGTTCTCCCTCCAGGACGCGGAGTTCCCGGAGCAGACGCTCCTCGAAACGCTGCCGCAGCTCCTCCTGCTGTGGGGCGGGGTGCGGGCGGGAGGCCAGGAAGGCTCGCGAGGGAAAGGCCATGGATCTCCGTCCTTCCATCGGAAAAACGCGGGCCGCCGGTTGAGTCCGGCGGCCCGCCTGGCAATCCTCCTTCCTGGAAGGACCTGTTGCGGTCAGGCTTCCACTTCCTCTTCGGGCGCCTCCTCGACCGCGGCGACGGGCTGGATGCGCAGCTCGTCGTCCTCGGCCAGGACGCGGACCTGGCTCGCGCTCTCGCACTCACCGGCCAGGATCGCCCGGGCCAGGGGGTTCAGGAGGGAGCGCTCGATCACCCGGCGCAGGGGCCTGGCTCCATACTCGGGATCGTAGCCGTGATCGATGAGCCAATCGCGCGCCGAATCCTCGACCACGAGGTCGAGCTGATGGTTCTCAGCCAGCCGGGCACGCACCTTCTCGAGCTGCAGGTCCACGATCTTCCGCAGAACCTGGCGGCTGAGAGGATGGAAGACGATGATCTCGTCGATCCGGTTCAGGAACTCGGGCCGGAAGAACTGCTTGACGCCCTCCCGGTAACGTTGCTCGTAGGAGGCGTCCACGGAGCCGTCCTCGGTCTGCAGGCCGGCGGTCGAGCCCAGAGCGCCGCCCAGGTTCGAGGTCATGACCAGGATGGTGTTGCGGAAGTCCACGGTCCGGCCGAGACTGTCCGTCAGCCGGCCGTCGTCCAGGACCTGGAGCAGCGTGTTGAAGACGTCCGGGTGGGCCTTCTCGACCTCGTCGAAGAGCACCACGCTGTAGGGCTTGCGGCGCACCGCCTCGGTCAGCTGCCCTCCCTCCTCGTGGCCGACATAGCCCGGAGGGGCGCCGATCAGCCGGGCGACGGTGTGCTTCTCCTGGTACTCCGACATGTCCAGACGGATCATGGCGTGGGCGTCGCCGAAGAGCTCCTCGGCCAGGGCCTTGGTCAACTCGGTCTTGCCTACCCCGGTGGGGCCGAGGAACAGGAAGCTGCCCAGCGGACGGTGCTCGTCCTGCAGGCCGGCGCGGGCGCGACGGATGGTCTCGGCTACGGCGTGGACTGCGTGATCCTGGCCGACGACATGCCCGCTCAGGCGGTCCTCCAGCTCCAGGAGCTTCTGGCGCTCGGTCTCGACCAGGCGGTCCACCGGGATCCCGGTCCAGGCAGCCACGACCTGGGCGATCTCCTGGGCGGTCACGGTCTCGCGCAGCAGGGGCTGGTCCCCCTGGACCTCCTTCAAGCGGGCTTCCAGCTCCTCGATTTCCTTCTCGAGGGCCGGAATGGTGCCGTAGCGGATCCGGGCCACTTCCTCGAGCTGGCCCTGCCGCTCCAGCTGCTCGCTCCGGGTCCGCTCCTCCTCGATCTGCGCGCGCAGGTCGTGGACCTGGTCCAGGATCTCCTTCTCCGCCTGCCAACGGGCGCGCAGGGCCTGGGCCTCCTCCTCCAGGGCGGCGAGGGTCTGATCCAGTTCCTCGATCTTCGCCCGGACCTGGGGTCCGCCCTCGGCCTCGAGACCGGCTCGCTCGATCTGGTGCCGGCGGATGCGCCGCTCCAGGGCGTCCAGCTCGGCCGGCATCGAGTCGAGTTCCAGCCGCAGGCGGGCGGCGGCCTCGTCGATGGCGTCGATGGCCTTGTCCGGCAGGCGCCGGTCGGTGATGTAGCGGTGGGTCAGGCGCGCCGCGGCGACCAGGGCGGCGTCGGTGATCTCGACGCCGTGGTGCACCTTGTAGCGCTCCTGCAGGCCGCGCAGGATGGCCACGGTCTCGGCGACGCTCGGCTCGTCCACGCGCACCGGCTGGAAGCGGCGTTCGAGGGCTGCGTCCTTCTCGATGTGCTTGCGGTACTCGTCGAGGGTCGTCGCTCCGATGCAGCGCAGCTCGCCACGGGCCAGGGCCGGCTTCAGGAGATTGGCGGCGTCCACGGCCCCCTCGGCGGCGCCGGCGCCGACCAGGGTGTGGAGCTCGTCAATAAACAGGATGATCTCTCCGGCGTGCTCCTTGATCTCGGCGAGCACCGCCTTCAGCCGCTCCTCGAACTCGCCGCGGTACCTGGCGCCGGCCAGGAGTCCGCCCAGATCCAGGGCCAGGATGCGCTTGCCGCGCAGGGGCTTGGGCACGTCGCCGGAGACGATGCGCTGGGCGAGGCCCTCGACCACGGCGGTCTTGCCTACTCCCGGCTCGCCGATGAGCACCGGGTTGTTCTTGGTCCGGCGGCTGAGGATCTGCATGACCCGGCGGATCTCCTCGTCCCGGCCGATGACCGGGTCGAGCTTGCCTTCCCGGGCCGCCTCGGTGAGGTCGGTGGCGAAGCGCGCCAGGGCGTCGTCCTTGGACTCGGGATCCTCGTCCACGACCCGCCGGGAGCCGCGGATCTCGCGCAGGGCCTGGCGGACGGCTTCCGGTGTGGCACCGCTCTGCTTCAACTTCTCCGCCAGGGGCGAGCCGCCGGCAAGGAGCGCCAGAAGCAGATGCTCGGTGCTCAGGTAGTCGTCTCCCTGGTCCTTGCGCAGGGTGTCGGCGGCCTCGAAGAGGTGGGCCGTCTCCTCGGCCAGGGCCAGTTCGCCACCCTGGACGCGGGGCAGGCGGCCGAGTTCCTCCTCGGCCCGGGTCCGGGCCAGGGCCGGGGCGACGCCGGACTTGCTGAGGAGAGAGGGCACGATGCCTCCCTCCTGATCCAGCAGGGCCAGCATGAGGTGCACCGGGGTCAAGGCCCCGTGCTGGCGCTCCCGGGCGATGGCTTGAGCGGCCTGGAAGGCCTCCCGGGTCTTCTGGGTCCACTTCTCGGGTTGCAGCATGGCGTTCTCCTCCTCCTGGGGCTTCCTCGGCGCAAGGCGCGTGCCAGCCACAGGCTGGCGTCCGGAGGAGGATTCCACCCCATGGCTGCCATAGTGGCAGCCTCGCGGGGCCGGCCGGCAGCCTTCTGGCAGGTCTCCGACCGGGGCCTGGTCGCCGATCCGGGCGGACGAGCCTTCTCCCCGGCGCGCAGGCCCGCCTGGACCTATGATGCGGCCCGGACATCCCACCGCGAGCTCCCTCGATCCCGCTCCCAACCCCTCCTGCTCCATGCTCCGCACGACCGTTCTTGCCGCCGGCGCCCTTCTGGTCTCCGGCCCCGCCCTCCAGGCCCAGGAGGCCGCCGCCCCGCAGCTGCCGGCCTTCGCCCAGAAGCTCCTGGAGCTTCCCTCCAAGCCCTTCCAGTGCGACCTGAGTCTCACCGCCGGCGGTGATGGTGCCGATATCGGCGCCCAGGGCCACATCGACTGGCAGGATGCGCGCCGCTTTGCCATCCAGCTCGACATGAAGGTGAAGACGCCCTTCGCCGAGGAGCCCCAGAAGGCGGGCTTCCGGCTGGTCGGCACGGGCGACTGGCTCTACGTGGACGTAGACGATCCGCAGCAGCGCCAGATCCTGAAGTTCAAGATGGACACGCTCCAAAGGCTCATGGACGCGTCCGCCGAGCAGGATCTGTCCTCCCAGATGGGGATTCCCTTCGGCCCGGACATGATCAAGGGGATGCTCTCCAAGCTGAAGTTCGACGAGAAGACCGAGGGCGGACGGCACCATGTCTCCACCCGCCTGGACGAGTCCGTGTTCCCGGAGATGGCTGGAACCACGGTCGCCGCCTGGCTTCAGTTCGACGAGAAGAGCGGTTTTCCCATGGAAGCGCGCTTTGAGGTGCAGGAAGGCGAGGAGAAGGCGCAGGTGGAGTTGAAGGCCGCCAACCTCCAGTTCCCGGAGACCATCCCCGCCGACCGCTTCGAGTACCAGGAGCCTGAGGGTGTCTTCGTCCAGGACATGACGATGTTCCTGGAGATGATGCTCATGCAGGGTGCGGGCGACGGCGAGTTCTGATTCTCCCACGCTGGCGCTGCCGGGGCCGGCCTCCGCACGGGGCCGGCCCCGGCCTTCTTTCCGCCGGACCTTTGCCCACGGTCCGGCCGGAGGCCTGCGCCCCGAAGCCGCTCAGGCTTCCGGGATGTGGGGCTCGATGGCCGTCCAGATCCTGCGTGCGGCGTCCCGCCACCGGAAGCCCTGCGCCCGCAGCCGGCCCTTGGCCGAGAGTTCCCGCCGGAGCGCGGGATCGTGGACCAGGCGGGTGATCTGCCGGGCCAGGTCGGAGACGTCGGCGGGGTCGCAGTAGAGCGCGGCGTCGCCCCCGACCTCGGGAAGGCTCGAGGTGCGGCTCAGGATGACCGGGCAGCCCAGGGCCATGGCCTCCAGGGGCGGCAGACCGAAACCCTCGTGGAAGCTCGGGAACAGGAAGCCCATGGCGTTCTCGTAGAGGGCCCGCAGTTCGCCGTCCCCGACCCGGCCCACGTGCAGGGCGCCGGGCGGCAGCCGTGCCAGGTCGGAGTCCTCGAAGACCCGCGGGTTCGTGCCGCCGGCGATGACCAGCGGCACCTCGTCGAGGCCGGCCTTCTCCAGAGCCAGGAGGATGCTGGCGAAGTTCTTGTTCGGGTTCAGGCTGGAGACCGCCAGGAGGTAGCTGCCCGGCCCCAGGCCGTGGCGTTCGAGGATGGAGGGATCGGCCGGTTCCCTCAGGATGTGCTCATGCCCCTCGGAGGTGACGACGCAGTGCGCGGCGGGGAGCTCCAGCCAGCGCTCGACCTCGCGGGCGGTGCTCTCGCTCGGAACCAGGACCACCTTCGCCTTGTGCGCCGCCCGCGGCAGGAGGAAGCGATAGAGACGCACGAAGGCGCGGCTGTAGGTCTGCGGCGTGACGTAGACCTGGAGGTCGTGGATCACGACCGCCATGTCCGGATGGCCGATGGGAGCGGTGTTCTTGAGGTTCACCAGGAACCCGCGCGCCATCCGCGGCAGAACCAGCTGCTCCCAGACGTGGCTGCCGAAGGGCCCGCGGGCCCGGGGCTCCAGGTGCCGGTAGGGCAGGGGCTCCTCCGGCATCCTCGGCAGCAGGAGTTCGAAGCGGTAGCGGGCCGGCTCGATCTCCCCCTCTTCGAGCATTTCCTCCCACTCCCGGAGGATCTCGCGTCCGAAGCGCTGGACCCCGGTGAGGGGCTCCCCGAGGAAGCGGGCGTTGATCTGGACCTTCCGGCGGCGGTCCGTCATCCGAGGAGGTGGAGGGCCGCGAGCAGGAGGAAGGGCAGGATCACCATGCTCAAGGTGACGCAGGAGTAGTGCAGGGGGGCGTAACGGTCGCGCTCGCCCCGGCGCGCCGCGCGCAGGTAGGGGACCAGGAGGACCAGGGTCAGGGGGGCGCCGAGGATCGAGGCGGTGGTCCAGAGCATGCGCCGGCCGATGTGCTCGCGCCGGCTCCAGGGGGCGTCCGGCGCGATCTCCGGCGGCGCGGGCCGGGGCTCCGGCGGCCGGGGACGCAGGCGGATCACGGCCGGGCCTCCGGCGGCGCCGCCGCCAGGATCCGGTCCTGCATCTCGCGCACCGCCTGATCCAGGCCGACGAGGACGGCGCGGGCGACGATGGCGTGGCCGATGTTCAGGGCCTCGACGAAGGGCAGCTGTGCCACGGGGAGGACGTTGTCGTAGTCCAGACCATGGCCGGCGTTCACCCGCAGGCCGAGCTCGTGGGCGTAGCGCGCCGCGGTCTCCAGGCGCTGCAACTCCTCGGTCCGTTCTGCCTCCTCCGGGGCGTTGGCGTAGCGGCCGGTGTGGAGCTCGACGAAATCGGCGCCGCAGCGGGCGGCCGCCTCCAGGGGCTCCGGCCAGGGATCCACGAAGAGGCTGACCCGGATTCCTGCCTTCCGGAGCCGCGGGATCTCACGCTGCAGGGCTTCTTCCAGGGAGGCCACGTCCAGACCGCCCTCGGTCGTCAGCTCCTGCCGCTTCTCCGGCACCAGGCAGACCTCCTCGGGGACGACCTCCAGGGCGATCCCCACCATCTCCTCGGTGAGGGCCATCTCCAGGTTGAGAAGCGTCTTCACCGTCTGCCGGAGGAGACGAAGGTCCCGGTCCTGGATGTGCCGCCGGTCCTCGCGCAGGTGTACGGTGATCCCCTGGGCGCCGGCCAGCTCGCAGAGCGCGGCCGCGGTGACCGGGTCGGGCTCGGCGCCGCCGCGGGCCTGGCGGACAGTGGCGACGTGATCGACGTTGACGTGGAGGCGGGGCATGACGCCGCCCATTCTCCCCTGGCGCGTCCTTCCTGGCTCCCCCTCCCCGGGCTCCCGTCTTCCCGGCTTCCGCCCACCCTGGTAGCCTCGCCCGGCCGCCGGTCCGGCGGCTTCTGGCATGCTGCGCATCACCGGAGGCGAACACCGGGGCCGCCGCGTCGCGGTCCCGCCCGTCGGCGCGACCCGGCCCTTGCTGGAACGCGCCCGCGAGGGGCTCATGAGCCATCTGGCGCCGCAGATCCCGGGAGCCCGGGTGTGGGACGTCTTTGCGGGCTCAGGCATCCTCGGCCTCGAGGTTCTGTCCCGGGGTGCGGCGGAGGTCCTGGCCGTGGAGCGCAGCGCCCGTGCCGCCACCGCCCTGCAAGAGGCCGCCCGCAGCCTGGGCTATGCCGACCGCCTGCGGGTCCTGCGCCTGGACGCCTTCCGGCTTCCTTTCCTCGAAGAGGAGGACCCGGACCTCCTCTTCCTCGACCCGCCCTATGCCTCCTTCCGGGAGGCCGGCTCGGCCCGGGCCCGGGTCTGGGATCTCTTCTGCCGGCTCGCCGGCCGCCTGCGCCCGGGTGGCTGCGCCGTCATCCACACTCCCCGGGGCATCCTCCGGGAGGATGAGGAGGCATGTCTGCCAGGGCTGGAGCGGCGGGACTACGGCTCCACCTCCCTCTACTGGTGGCACCGGGAGGCATGAGAACCCAGGGACTCCGGGGACGGCTCTGGCTGCGCGGCCGCTTCCGGCCGGGCTGGCTGCTCTGGGAGCGGGGCCGGCTCACGGAGGTGGAGGAGGGCGAGCCGCCGCGCCGCCGGCGCGCCGCGCTCCAGGACCTCGGCGAGACGCGCATCCTGCCCGGCCTCGTGGACACCCTGCTCCACGGCTTCGCCGGCGTGGACGCAGCCTCCACCTCGCCGGGGGAGCTGGACCGCATGACCCGCGCCGTCGCCGCCACGGGGACGACCACCGCCCTGGTCGGGCTCTACCCGCTGACGCCGGCCGCCGCCCGCCGCTCGGCCCGGGCCTGGGACGGCTGGCGCCGCCTGCGCGGCCGGCCCCGCTGCCGCGTCCCCGGCTGGCATGTGGAGGGGCCCTTCGTCGCCCCGGAGATGCGCGGGGCTCTCCCGGCGGGCGGGATCCGGCCGCCTTCGGCCCGGGCCGCCGCCGCCTTCGTGCGTGCCTGCGGCGGCTGGCTGCGCATCAGCACCCTGGCCCCGGAGCTGCCCGGGGCCGCCGAGGCGGCGGCGGTGTTCCGGCACCACGGCGTCCTGCCCTCCATCGGGCATACCGCCTGCGGCTACGAGGAGGTCCTGACCCTGGCCCGGGAGGGGCCGGTGGCCATCACCCATCTGGGCAACCGCATGCCGCCCCTCCGGGCCCGGCAGCCCGGGCCCATCGGCGCCGCCATGGCCGGGCATGTGCCCTGGACCGGCGTCATTCCCGACGGCGTCCATGTAAGTCCGGACACCCTCGCGCTCTGGAGCCGCTGGCCGCCCTTGCGCGAGCGCCTCCTGTTCCAGTCCGACGCCATCGCGGCGGCGGGTCTGGCGGCCCTGGACTTCCGGGCCGGAGGCCAGCGCCTGCGCCGGGACGGACCGGTCGCCCGGGACGTCCGGGGCGGGCTCGCCGGCGGCCTGGACTCTCTCTTCGACGGCCTGCGTGCCCGGATCCGCGACGGCAGCCTGGACTGGTGCCGGGCCCTGCGCGGGGCCGCGGAGGTGCCGGGCCGTCTTCTCGGGGACTGCGGCCGCCTCGAGTCCGGACTCCGGGCCGATCTCGTGGCCCTGGACGAGGACGACACTGTCCTGCGGGTCTGGATCGGGGGCCGGCTCCTCTGAGCCGCCAGGTCCGGGCTCCGATTCCTGTGCTACCCTGAGTCCATGCGCGGAGCCGTCCGTCGGGGGATCTGTGCCGCCTTCTGGATGGCGGCGCTGGTGGATCCTGCCTCGTCCCAGGCCATCGAGGACTACGGTCCCTGGGAGGCCGGCTGGCGCGACGTCCAGTTCCTGGACCAGCACTATGGGCGTGGCGTCCTGGAGGGCCGCATGTACTACCCGGCGACGGCCTGGGGCCGGGACGCGCCGCCGGCCGCCGGGGACGGGCCCTTCCCCCTGGTCGGTTTCCTGCACGGCTGGTGGGTGGGCCCCGAGGCCTACGACCTCCTGTGCACGCACATGGCCTCCGCGGGCTTCGTCGTCGCGGCCATCGGCACCGAAGACGGTTTCTGGGGCGTCATGGACGCCGAGGCCTGGGATGCCCGTGCCATGATGCAGTGGGCGGAGGACCAGTCCGGGCTGGCCGGCGGTTTCTTCGAAGGCCTCGTGGATCCGGACCGTCCCTGGTCGGCCGTCGGCCACTCCATGGGCGGCGGCGCCCTGGGCTATCTTGCGGGGGTCGAGCCCAGGCTCCACCTCCTGATCGCCATGGAGCCCTATCACGGCCGTTACAACGGCGGCTCCCTGGGGGCCCTGCCCGGCTTCGAGAGCCACCGGGGGCCGGCGATGTTCATCGGCGGCAGCGTGGACGACTGGACGCCCGTGGGCACCATGGCGCGCGTCTACTACGACACAGCGGCCCTGGCACAGCGCAACCACCTGGCTGTCGTCCTGGGAGCCGGCCACTACGCACCGGAAGACTATCCCGTCGGCGCCCTTGCCGATCCGCTGCCGTGGCCGGATCAGCACCGGCTGCATCGCCGTCTGGTCACCGGCATGCTGCGCGCTGAGATTCTCGGCGAGGAGGATCTCTACTACGAACTCGTCGGCGAAGGCATCCTCGACGAACCCTTGTCCGTGGAGGTCCGGGCCCACCAGGCCGCCTTCTGGGTCCAGGAGAGCACCCACTTCTCGAACTTCCTGGTTCTGGGCATGACGGCCTGGCCCGGAGACGCCCTGGTCTTCGCCCGCTCCGCGGTCCCGGCGTCCCGGGACACTCCCTATGGAGTCCTGGGGCTGGATACCGCCGCCCTGGAGATCGTGACCCGGGACGAATGCCCTCTCGACGGCGTCCTCGAGGTGCTTCTGCCCATCCAGGCCTCCTGGGCCGGCACGACGCTCTGGTTCCAGGGCCTCCAGCGCCGCGGACCTTCGGCGCTTCTGACGCGTACGGTTGCGGTGGACTTCCCTTGAGCCGGCGCATCCCGCGGGCGCTTCGCTCATGCCGCCGCGTTCCATGCGCCTTCCCACCTGCCTCGCTGCTGCCCTGGCCGCTCTCCTGGCCGCAGCCTCCCTTTCCGCCCAGTCCCTGGACGACGCGGGCCCCTTCACCGCCGGCTGGCGGGACGTCCGGGCCCTGGACACGAACTTCGGCGAGGGCAGGGTCCCCGCCCGCGTCTACTACCCGGCCCAGGCGCCGGGCCGGGACGCGCCGCCGGATCCCTCCGGCGGACCTTTCCCCCTCACGGGCTTCCTCCACGGCTGGCTGGGGT